>NZ_JADBUZ010000002.1:0-6486 GCF_020245305.1 Microcystis sp. M20BS1
CAAATTAGTCCCCCCATAGAACCCCCTTGAGCCATCTTGCACACTTTTCTCTTTTTGTCAAATTTTATGTTAAGAAAGATGTGACTAATGGATAGCTTGATAAGGGGGGTGTCTGACAACTTTTAACGCCTACCTACTTAAGAAATATGTAACTAATGGATGGCGGGGGTAGCTGACAATTTTTAACACAGAAAAAGGGTTTCTCGGAGAAACCATTTTTCTAGGTGACTTAGAAGGAGAGCTTAGAAACTTAGATAAAGAAATTACCCACTGGAATGCTCCCTAAAGCTGGTAAAGTACCAGTAAATCCGGTGATATTTATTAATAAATCATTGCTGGATTGGAAGCCAGCCGTGAGAGGAGCGGGTATTTGTCACAGGGGAATTAATTTGTGGTAGCATACAATTAAATGCGTTTTGTCTGCTAGGATAATGCTCAACCTTTCAAAAGACATTCATTCTTTAACTGAGTTTAAACGAAACACGACCCGGTTCCTAGAGCATCTCAAACAAACCAAAGACCCTTTGGTGCTTACGGTTGATGGGAAAGCAGCACTCGTCGTGCAAGATGCGGAATCCTATCAGACACTTCTTGAAGCTGCTGAATTGGTTGAGACGCTTAAAGGAGTCAAGCGTGGTCTTGAAGAGATGAAGCAAGGCAAAGGTAAGAAGGCAGAGGAATTCTTCTCTGAATTGTTCGATAAGCTGGACAGTTCTCCATGAGCCAAAAGTATCAAGCGGTCATACAACCTGAAGCACAACAGGGAATTGAAAAAGCCTATCTGTGGTTCAGTAAAGATTCTCCTCGAAAAGCGAGGTTGTGGCTAGAAGGATTGTACAAAGCAATTCTGTCACTAGAGCAAATGCCTTACCGTTGTTCACTTGCTTTTGAAAATAATTTCTTGGAGGAAGAAATCCGACAACTTATTTATGGTAAGGGACGTAGTGCCTACAGAATTCTCTTTACCATCACTGGCGATATTGTGCAGATTCTTTTCGTGCGCCACGTTGCACAAAAGCCTTTGTCAAGTCAAGAAGATGAAGAAGAGTAGAGGTCCATGGCATACCATTGTTGTCCTAAATTGTGACGGCAAAGTTTTGATAGGTAAGGTTATACCATTTTTATTTATTCGTGGCAGACATCTTACTGTCCTCTCCCAAAAAGGGAGAGGGGGTGTGGGTGATGGTAATTAACCATCTCTGCCATTACTTTAGAAAAAAGGTATTAATTAAACAAAGAAATTACCCACTGGAATGCTCCCTAAAGCTGGTAAAGTGCCAGTAAATCCGGTGATATTTATTAATAAATTATTGCTGGATTGGAAGCCAGCCGTGCTATCATTAATAACGAGATAAGTTCCAGCTATTGCACCGGTTGTTACTTGCACTAAGGCGGCACTATTAACCCCTAATCCTTGATTACCTGTAATCGCTCCATTAGCATCAGTAAATACCTGATTGATTAAATTCTGTAAAGTGGTGACAGTGCTATTAGCAGCACGACTGAAATTGCTAGGCGCACTGATAGCGTTTCCAGCTTGAGTTAATAAGTCAATTTTATCACTATTGATGGCAAAATCTGTGATACGATCCCTTGTTGATATGGTAGATTGACCAAATTGGAAGATAAAAGTATCTGCACCTAAACCACCGGTTAAGGTATCAATTCCCGCACGTCCATTGATTTGATTATTGCCACTATTTCCGGTGATTTTATTGTTACCGGCGTTACCTGTACCATTAATATTATTACTGCCAATTAGTCTGAGGTTTTCCACATTAGCGGGTAGGGTAGTGGTGACATTAGCGGTTAAGGTGTCGCTGATGGTGACAATTCCCTTGTTATTGGTAAGAGTTGCATTGACGGGATTACTGAGGTTAATGGCAAAAGTTTCGTTTGCCTCATTAAGGTTATCATTGAGGATGGGAATGCTAATAGTAGCAGTGGAAGTATTAGGTGCAATGGTGATAGTTCCGGTTTTGCTAGTGTAATCTACATTAGCGGTAGCGTTAATGGGTGCAGTGGTATAGTTGAAGGTAATTGGTTGTGGATTGGGGTTGTTGACAGTGACGGTAAGAATTGCATTATTATCTTTACCCTCGACAACGGTGATATTATTGATGGATAGTTTGGAGAAATCATCATTGGTAATTGTCCCCGTCACTGCGGTGGTCGTACCTACGGTATAACCTGTCCCAGAAGCTAAAGTTAATGCTATAGTTTCGTTACTTTCAACTGTAGTATCGGTTTTGGGGTCAACTGTTACGGTAGCAGTGGATGAATTAGCAGCGAAGGTGACTGTATTGGTAGTCCCTGTACGAGTGTAGTCGGTATTAAGAGTAGCTGTCCCTCCCAGGGTGTAATTAACCGTTAAAGGATTGGTTGTTACTCCTGTACGAGTGAAGGTATAGACTAAGTTGGTTGTCCCATCTTCGGTAACACTACCAGGAGAAACTGCAAGAGTGACACTGGTATTATCACCATCATCATTAGTAATTGTTCCTAATCCTTGATTATCTGTAATCAGCGCATTGCTAGGATTAGCAAGGTTAATCAAGAAAGTCTCATCTGGTTCAATTGCAGTATCACCATTGACGGAAATAATAATATCTTGGCTGATTTGTCCGGGGGTAAAGGTGAGAGTCCCTGTTTTCGCTGTATAGTCGCTTCCTGCTGTTGCTGTGTTATTAGCAGTGGCATAATTTACGGTAATTGTTTGGGTACTTGTGGTTGACAATGTAACTTTAAATATCAGGTTATTTGTTCCTGAATTGTTTTCTACAATTGTCGGATTTGAGATAGTAAAGAATGGTTTATTCCAATCGGCTGCTGTCCAGGTAGTTGTTGCTTGCCAAGTTTGGGGTGTCCATTCATCAATACTTTTCCAAGCATCTCCTGACCATTTAGTTGTAGCTTGCCAAGCATTATTTCCCCAGTCAGGTATGGCATCCCAAAAGTTATCAATTGTCTGTGATGCTGTAGCTGTTGTTGCTATTTCATAGCTATTTGTGTCCAGAAAAGATGATGCAAGCTTTAGCGTTGAATTGCTTTGATTTGCAGTTGATGGAGATAAACCAAGTTTCTTGTCAGACTGTCCAATAATCGCATCCCACGCATCTGAAGTCCAAGATTTAGCTGCGTTGTAAGCGGATTTTACTGCATCGGATATAGTTCCAAGACCATCAATGGCACTTCCAATTGCTTTTCGATTCAGTTCAACGGTTCCACGATAAGTTAAAGCAGCACCCAGAATTGGACGTATTGCAGCAACGGCTGCTTGAAGGGCAAAATAATCAGCATCAGGCAAATATGTAAACCAGTAACTACTTAAATCAGTGGTATTTCCGTTGGCAACTTTCCGAGTTAAATCTGTCGGTTTTGTATGTATATTATTGGTTATCGTAACAGCTTGATTTAAGACGGGAACTGTATGTTTTTCAAGGGTAATTGCAGATGTTGGTTTTGAATATTTGTCTAAGTTCCAGACTCCATTTAGGTATGATGAACCTGCCATGCTAACCACATCGGCCGAAGTTATGTAATGAGTGACACCTAAGTTATTAGTAGCGTTGAAATTAATGCCGGGTTGTTGGGAAATACCCGGACTATTGAAAGTAACAATCTTTCCGAGTTGTCCTGTATAACTACCCCCTACCCATTGAGTTAATGCACCGCCTAAACTATATCCAGTAATATTAGGTCGTAGAGTCAATCCGCTTACAGGATTAGTTACTTCTGAAAGCCATTGATTGATTGCGGCTTTATTGTTAGTAAATTGATTATAGCCAATTCCTTTAGGATTCAAATCACTTAATAGATCTTTTCCTTGGCTAAATCCACCCCGAATCGCTAAAACAGGAGGTTTAGCGAGGTCATAAATTGTGCCATTAGTAAAGGTATAGGATTGATTGGCGCTGGTGAGTTGGTTGATTAGATTCTGTCCAGCAGTATAGGCGGCGGTATTGTTACCGCCTGAAGTGTTGGCAATATCTTGCAGTAAGTTATTGCTATTGGATGTAAATTCATTGGCATTAAGGGGATTGGCTAAAACCAGAAAGAATTTTTCATCAGAAGTTAAACCAACAGCATCAAATCCTGTGGTAGAATCTTTGAAAACTTTATTGATACGATAGCCTTCGTAACCCAGGTCACTATAGTCATAGATCTTATCTACTTCTTTGCCTTTATCCGTATCTTTCCAAATATCACGAAAAGCAGTGTCTTTGGCAAAAATCTCAAAGGTTTGGTCGGTAGGAGGCGCACTTCCTAAAACGGTAATTTCTATTTGTTTGCTGGTTTGTCCTGGGAAAAAGGAGAGGGTTTTTTTGACAACATTGTTAAAATCTTTTAATTGGTTAGGGTCTATTGAATTGGCACTTCCATCAAGGGTATAGTAATCAACGGTTATCGGTTTATCATAAGCTGAGGACAGTTTAACCTCGAATTTAAGCACTTTTGTTTGATTAGTCCCTGCGGGAACATCGACCCACGCATTACTGACTGATATCGTTGGTTTAGGTGGAGGATTAGGAGTGGGTGGGAGTGCGGTAAAAGTGACTTGATCAAATATATTTGGATATTTTGGATCTATTGGATTTGTTATTTTTTGATTAGAATAATCAATCCATGTGAATTCGTCCACAACTGAAAGTCCATCTGGATTTATATACCAAACTTGGTTCGCAGTATTTCCACTAATAATACTATTTGAATTCCATGTACCATAATTGCCAATACCACCACCTAAGTTGGCATTATTGTTAGTAATAATGTTATTCGTTAATGTTAATGTTCCCCCGTTGGAAATTCCCCCTCCATAAGTAGCCGTATTACCAGATATTGTGTTGTTGTTTAATGTTAATATTCCACTGTAGGAGTTGTCAATTCCCCCTCCAACTCCACTTCCAACTCCACTTCTTATAGCCGTATTACCAGATATTGTATTATTGTTTAATGTTAACGTTCCCCTTTCCCCGTTGTAATAGTGGGGTAAACCGTTGTAAATTCCCCCTCCATAATTAGCCGTATTACCAGATATTGTATTATTGTTTAATGTTAATGTTTCACGGTTCCAAATTCCCCCTCCATAAGTAGCCGTATTACCAGATATTGTACTGTTGGTTAATGTTAATGTTCCATCGTTGTAAATTCCCCCTCCTCCAACATTAGCCGTATTACCTGTTATTGTACTGTTGGTTAATGTTAATATCCCGTTGGAACTGTTGTAAATTCCCCTTCCTCCTCCTTTGCTGCTGATATAGAGATTGTTTAATGTAACTCCAAGTTTACTAGAGTTAGATATTATAGAATTATAATCCATCCACCGAATTGGTGGTTTATAACTAGCATTATTAACAATAGAAGCTAGTGCTGTTCCATCAGTTTCAATGGTAATCGAACCTTGCGTCCTCAAACTGCGATCGCCTGTTGTCGTATTATTAACATAAGTTAAAGCATAAGTCGTTCCTGATTTCAGCTTAATAATATAGGGAGTATTAGGACTTTTATTAGCAATTGCCACAGCATCCCGCAAAGATAAACCACTCCCAATAGTGGCACTACCATCATTCTCATCTATAGTAGTATTGACAATTAAAGTAATTGGTGCTGTTTGTTCAACCCCTATAAATTGTCCCCCTAAATCAATAACAGAACGATCATCTTCTGTTTGAATATAAGTTAACTCAGCCTCAGTTAAATTAACCCCTCTCACCAGATGAGAAAATAATTCTCCCTCATCCCCCACCGTATCCACCGTATTAACTTGAGCATCCACAAAATGCCCAATTTCTTCCAACATCACCGCAACCAAAGCATCTGAACTAGCAGAAGCAAAAAAGCTTTCAGATAGATATATCTTATTGGTGCTAATCCCATAAGCGCCATTTGCACTACCTAAAACACTGCTGTTGACAACCTCAATCTCAGGAAGTTGACTAAAATTTCGGCTTTTCCACTGCTGTCGTAACTCTGTCGCTTTAACCACATCATAACTTGTGCCAAAAGCGGTTTCTAAATTCGCCCAAAAGCCATCAGATTGAGCAAAATTGAACAAAACATCGTCAACAGCAGGAAAGCTCGGCAAAAGGGTAGAAGTCATGACGTTAACCGCAAAGGATGACTGCGACTATTTTATTCAAAGAATCCCGAATTTTTCAAGGTTTCTATAACAAAAATTTACAGAAAACGGGTTTCTCAAAGAAACCCGTTTTCTAAGAAACCCGTTTTCTAGATATTGATTTTTGCCAAAGACTGCCTAAATTCTGCGAGAGAATTAGCGGTAGCTGCTAATTTTAGTAGCTCTTCTAAGATAGTAGGGTTAGTCATTTTGCCGATTATCTCTTCAATTTCTGAAGAAATCTCTCCAAACCGCACAGTTAAAACTGTTTTTATGGCATCGCGGCTTTTTTCTAGCACCCCGATTTCCTTACCGCGTTCGATTCCTCGTAACTCCATATTACTCATTAAAGGCATGGTTCTTTCCTC
>NZ_JADBUZ010000020.1:0-6272 GCF_020245305.1 Microcystis sp. M20BS1
AAGGTTACATGATATCAGCCAGACTTGGAAACTATCTCATCAAATTAGTCCCCCCATAGAACCCCCTTGAGCCATCTTGCACACTTTTCTCTTTTTGTCAAATTTTATGTTAAGAAAGATGTGACTAATGGATAGCCTTATCAAGGGGGGACTAAGGGGGGATCAAAGGGGGATCGAACCTAAAATGGCTCTTCTAGGTTCTGTGTGATAAGTTTAATTGACATAGGATCGATCGATCTTTGTGTCCTTTGTGTCTTTGTGGTTCGTTCCACCCCCTCGCTAGGAGAAATGTATCTTAGAATACATTTTACCCACCAAAGCTGGGAGAGCCCTAAAATCCATTTTTAATTTAATCATAACCAGCTAAGTACCTAAGCAAAATTAATTACACACATCTAACCACCTCTTGCCTTTTGCCTTTTGCCTTTTGCCTTTTGCCTTTTGCCTTTCTTCACTAGGAAATTTATTTTGCACGACTACTTACTTATGCTAGGCGCAAAAACATCTCTCAATCTATCCTTACTTAAAACTCTGGGTTTAGTCGCCGTTATCGGTGGACTAATCATGGCTATGGTGGAAATGCAACAGGAAAAGGTGAAAACCTTGACCAAAGAAAAATTATTAGAGAGAAATTATAGTCAAGAATCTCGCCTAGAAAATGCTCAGGTTGAGTTATTGAAAAATATGCCAGCTTTTGGCTTTGATAATATGTTAGCCAATTGGGCAATGTTACAGTTTATTCAATATTATGGCGATGGGGATGCTCGTAGGGAAACTGGCTACGGTTTAAGTCCCGATTTTATGGAGATTGTCACCAAAAATGACCCAAAATTTGTCCGCGCCTATTTGATGATGTCCGTGGCTTCTTCTGTCAATGCTGGCAAACCGGAAAGAACCGTTGAGATTATGAATAAAGGTTTATCAAAAATCACTCCTGATGTCACCGATGCCTATTTTCTTTGGTTATATAAAGGAGTGGATGAACTATTATTTTTAGGTGATATTACTGCGGCAAAAAAATCTAATCAAATGGCCGCCGATTGGGCGAAAATTGCTGGTAATGAATTTATCGAAAAATCCGCTAGGGGAACAGTAAAATTTTTAGAAACTAATCCCGATAGTCGCGCCCCTAGAGTCGGTGCTTGGATGTTAGTCTGGATAAGTAGCCAAGACGAAGAAACCCGCAGGTTAGCTAAGGAAAATATCGAAAAATTGGGCGGTAAATTGGTTGTGGTTAATAATAATCAAGTGATGGCAATTCCTCCGAAAGATTAGGAGTTAGCATATTTTTCATCCTGCCAAAACTTATTATTTAATAAGCCATCAATATCCTCAGCAAAGGGACAAACATCGGGAAAATTAGAGTCTGGATAATCCTCTTTCATCGCTTCTAAAGCTTCTCGATAACATTCTTCTAAAATCTCTATCATAAACCTTTTCAAACTAGGAGAATACTTAAATTCCTTCTTCAACTCCTTGCGAAAATTTCTAATTTCAATTTCCCACCCTCGATAACAATCGGGAAGAACCACATAACAACGTTTTAATAAATGTTCTAATAAACGAGTTAAAAAATTATCGACCGCTTTGCGTTGACTTTTCCCCAAAGATTCCACCTCCTCAATCAAATTCTCCAAATCAACCTGAGATAAATCCCCAGATTTTAATTGCTTAACCGTCTTCTCTATCCACAAAGCAAAATCTTGATCATACAGATTTTTTACCTTGGCTAAAGTCATAATTTTTCCCCTGTTAAACTTAAATTCATTTCTTGAAAATCACACTAAATCTGGTTATTAAAGACTGATTATTTATTGCGCTTAACGGATTTAGCATCAGAGTTTAACTTTCTCAAAACCTATGGTTTAATAAACTATCAATATCCTTAGAAAAAGGAGAAATATCGGGAAAAATAGCATCATATTTAATTCGCATATTCTCCACCGCTTCCTGATAACAATAATCACAAATATCGGTTAAAAAACTGCATAAACTAGGGGAATCTTTAAGGATATATTTTAACTTCGATTGACAGGGTTTAATTGTTACTTCCCAACCTCGATAACAGTCAGACAAAGGAAGATAACGCCGTTTTAAACCGTGTTCAAATAATGTAATTAAACGGTTTTTAAGTTCCCTTTTATCTCGTCTTCCCAAAGACTCCACCTCCTCAATCAAATTCTCCAAATCAACCTGAGATAAATCCCCAGATTTTAATTGCTTAACCGTTTTCTCTATCCACAAAGCAAAATCTTGATCATACAGATTTTTTACCTTGGCTAAAGTCATAATTTTGACCTCCTCTGTTGACTAATTGCCTTCATTTTAGCGAAACTTGGCCAATTCAGACTAAATCCGGTTATTAAAGACTGATTAACTATTGTCCCTATCGCAACAGTGCCTCTCCTCAACCGATTTAGTATTATAGCCCCGAAAACCCAACAACTAACAAGCCACAAACTGCACCGATCGAGGGATAATATAACCTTGATATCTATGCCATCATCTTATGAAAATTTTAATTATGGGTGGAACCCGATTTATCGGCGTTTCCCTGACTAAAGTGTTAGTAGAACAGGGTCATGAGGTAGTATTATTCAATCGTGGCAATAAACCCGCCCCGGTTGCTGGAGTACGACAGATTCATGGCGATCGCACTGACCCAGGGCAACTGAAAGAAAAGCTTAAAAATGAGAGTTTTGAGGCAATTTTCGACAATAATGGCAGAGAATTAAGTGATACTCAGCCCCTCGTCGAGATATTTAGAGACAGAATTGGGCATTTTGTCTATGTTAGCTCGGCGGGGGTTTATCTAAAATCCGACCAAATGCCCCACAAAGAAGGGGATAAACTAGATCCCAAAAGTCGCCACAAGGGAAAACACGAGACAGAAAACTATTTAAGCGAGATGGGTTTACCCTGGACTTCCATCCGTCCAGTCTATATCTACGGACCGCGCAACTATAATGACCTAGAAGCTTGGTTTTTTGACCGTTTGGTTCGTAATCGTCCTATTCCTATACCTGGTCATGGGGAACATTTTACCCAATTTGGTCACGTTGCCGATCTGGCCCAAGCCATGGCCGCAGTATTGGGTAATTCTCAGGCTATCGGTCAAGTGTATAATATTTCCGGCGATCGCTATGTAACTTTTAACGGTTTAGCAAAAGCTTGCGCGGCAGCCATGGGGAAAAATGCCGAGGAAATCGAGATTGTTAACTATAACCCCAAAAAATTTGACTTCGGCAAAAAGAAACCTTTCCCCCTGCGGGTTCAACATTTCTACGCTGATATTAATAAGGCTACCCGGGAGTTAAACTGGCAGCCTGAATATGATCTCGTCAGTGGTTTAACAGACTCCTTCCAGAATGATTATCTCGCTTCCGGTCGCGATCGGCAAGAAATAGACTTGGCGATCGATGACCAGATCTTGGCCAACCAATAAGGGACTTGCGTGGGAATAATATCCCAGCCAGAAAATCGCTCTGTAGAAGAATCAGACCAGCCAGATGGCATATTATCAGCAATTCTCATTTTAAGGTTTCATGACATTAAAACCCTTGCACCTAGAGGGGTTAATAATTCTTAACGAATCTCTAGATCGCTGAAACAACGCAAAATCCTTTCAAAATGAGAATTGCTGTTCGAGATGTTAGGGACTTGCGCTAATGTCTTGGAATTCATGACCGACGCAATAGTTGCAGACAGTTTATTTGTGGAATTGGTGCAGTAGATCGCGAAATTCCTGAAAACTAATCTGATTATCGCGACCAGTATCGGCCTGCTGTAACATAGCTTCGATTTCCTTGTCTGTCACCCCCGGTTCGATCGCCTGAAGACAAGCTTTTAACTCCTCAAGGCTAATTTGTCCCGAACCATCACTATCAAATAGACGGAATCTTTCCAATAAAATCCTCTCCTGTTGCTCACGATCGCTGTCACTACTAAAAGATAGACGATCGAAAACCTGAAAAGCGCGGGCGATATTTTGCCATAATTGATCGGCCGGAGGACGATGGAGAATCGTTTCCTCCTCCTGACCGGTAACTCTGTACTGGCGACGCAAAGACTCGACAGTTTCCTTTCCTGCGACTGGCAATTCCGTCAATAAATGCTCGATCACTTCCCTAGAACTCTTACCAGTTAACACTTCCAGCAATTCCGAACCCACCTGGCGATCGGGGTCTTTTTTCCATGTCACCAACAAACTTTCTAACAAAGCATCGCGATAACTCTGCAAACGTAACCAATCCTCGCGACTATACTGCTTTTCTGGATCGAGAAGTTCGGCCGATTCCACACCCAACTCTGTTAAAATCGCCTGATGTTCTGCCTCAGTAATCGTCAACTCTAAGCGCATTTGTTGCAGGATTTCGAGGCTGTGGCCGAAGTCACTATATCCCTCCTCCAAAGCCTCTTTTAACACGGCTTTATAGGCTTTTAAACACTTCTGGTGCGTGAAATCCGGCAGTATCTTGGCCAACACATACACCTCATCTGCGTCCAAAGTTTCCAGCGATCGCCGATCGAGATATTTAGCCGTATCGAGATTCAGTTTACGCAACTGTTTACGCAATTTTCCTGCGAGTCCTTCCCGTTGGTAACGACTCGGATCCCTTATCCAAGTGCGATATAACCATAAACTACTCAAAACAGCCGCTAAAATACTAGCGAAATAATGCCAAAATTTTGGCAAAAGATTAATAAAAGGACGACCACCGAAAATAAAGAAGAAATTGAAAATCAGAAAAGTTCCGAAAGTAAAGACTCGATGACGGATAATTTCGGTCGGTAAGGGCGACTTTTTACGGATTCTATAGACTTTATAGGCATTTTCAACTTTTTTACCGAGAAAATAACCCAAAAAAGTGCAGATTGCCAAAGTTAAGGGAACAGCTACCAGCTTCGGAATCGGAATCTGATTACCCGCAAGATAAAAACCCGGTTTAAAGAGAGATTCTAGCTGATTTTCGTCGTGCGCCCAAGCTCCAGAGAAATAATAGTCCCAATTGCCAGCATAGAGATAATAATAGATAAAATAGCCAAAAACTAAGCCAAAATAACCGTAATAAAGCCATTGGCGATCGCTGTTATTAATCCCATCCCAATAGGATCTTTCCGCATCGATATCGATACAGGGACTTTGACAGGCAACACAGGCACTTTGTTCGCTACCATCTTCTCGGACAATACGACACATAGATTGAGTAATCCCACTGCGACTGTCTTCGTGAGCGGTACTATTTAGCAAACCCCTCGGTTCACCATAAATCCTTTCAACTGGACTCATGGGACAGAAATAGTTACACCAAGATTTGCCCCCATACCAGTAACCCACAAAGATCGCCGCTAGAATAGTAAAGATTAAAAAGCTACCCAAGACTAAGCGATCGGAATTATAAAAAAGAATCCGTCCGCATAAACCCAAAAATAACAGACTTAATTGTAGATAGAGATAATTCCGAGCTAACCAAGAGTTTTTCGGCACTTTATAGATTTCAGAGCGGACTTTTCCCGATTTATCGGTCTGTTTTTTCTGACGCTGTTTACCCAAAGCACGCGGTATTTGAGAAAGAAAGGATAAAGGACAGATACGCCGCCAGAGTTCGTGACCGAATACTAATAAGATAAAAACACCACTAGGAACCACTATTCCCCAAAAAATCGGCGCACCTAACTGATAGGAGGATTGGGGTAGGCAAACCCCCTGGACTTTAATGCACAGATCGGGATCCACTCTCAGGGGACTAGAAAGATTGTTAGGATCGGTTAATTTTGCCGAAATCGGGTCAAAAAATAGAGAAAATATCAGAATTAACCAAGCGATGGTCAGAACCCATCGCAAATAGTGCATCGAGCGTTCGGGAATTTGTGCAAACATATATATACATCTGAGTCAAGTCGTTTTGCTAAATTAATATCCAAGTTTCCAATCGATCATTCGGGAATTTGTGCAAAAATAAATCCACATTCCGCACCCTAAGTGTGACAACGTCTTAAAAGAGGAAGGAGCGTGAGTCAAAATACTTATCTAGAGGAGTGAGTTGGCGGCAAGCTGCCGCCAACTCAGCCAAAAATTTCAGGCTCTTCTAGGTTCTGTGTGATCAGTTTAACTTACATAGGATCTATCAATCGCCAATTCAAAAATGAAACGCATCAACCTCAAGAGTTGACAAAGAAAGGCTCATCAGGTACTGTCTGATCATTAACAAAAACAAATCAGACCCAAAATGAGCCACCAACATCTTAACATAGAACAAAGAAACTTGCTC
>NZ_JADBUZ010000200.1:0-19118 GCF_020245305.1 Microcystis sp. M20BS1
AGCAAATAGGTGCAAGAATGAAAATTGTGGGAGCACAATGGAAAGCAGAGAATGTTCCTCAGTATTTGAAGCTACGTTGTGCTTATCTCAACGGCGATATTGCCTGAGTATTTTTACTCATTGCAAAACTGGGATGCTCCCAAGCTACCTAATAATAAGCTAGGTCATTTCGTTGAATTTTCTGATGAAACATGGGATCAAAAAACTATTTTTAATAAAATATTTCCCTATATTGAAATTGGCGAAATAGATATTTCCTCTGGAGAAATTAAAAATATTAGCAATATTGAGATTCAAGATGCACCAAGTAGAGCAAAAATGATCGTGAGAGGTGGAGATATTCTTATTTCTACAACTCGACCGAATAGAGGTGCAATTGTAAAAATAGATGAAGTAGAGCATCTATTTATCGCATCTACTGGCTTTTCAATTATCCGAAAGATTACTAAAAACAATATAAATAATAAATTTTTATTTCATATTCTTAGACAATCACTTTCTTTAAAACAAATGGAACAGAGGAGTAGCGGTGGGAACTATCCTGCTATTACACAAGAAGAACTAAAAAATATTCTCATTCCTAATCCATTACTTGAAATTCAAGATAAAATTGTTGCAAAAATGGATGATGCTTATGCGGCTAAAAAACAAAAAGAACTGGAAGCACAGCGATTACTAGATAGTATTGATGATTATCTGTTAGGGGAGTTGGGGATTGAGTTACCCGAACCCGAAGAAAACACTATTAAAAACCGAATTTTTATCCGTAATTTAAGCGAGGTATCAGGCGATAGGTTTGATCCTTATCCATATCAAAATAAGTTTAAATATTTAGGGAATAAATTAAAATCAATGCCTATAAGAGTCAAAAAGCTGAAAGATATTGTATCATTTTTTGATTATGGTTTAATGCCGACTCAAGACTATGCTTTTTCAGACGCAGATGGTTTACCAATGATTAGAGTTACAAACATTAAAAAAGATGGCTATATTGATATGTCAGACATTAAGTATATTAAATTTGATACCCCAAGACTTTATCAAAAATTGGTTAAGGCAAATGATATTTTAATGGTACAGTGTGGTAACACAACTGGAAAATGTGCTTTCGTAACAGAAGAATATGAAGGCTATACTTTCGGGTCTTTTTCCTTTGTGATTAGAGGCGATAGGAACTATGTTGATCAGAAATATTTATTTAATATTCTGTCTTCTATTGTTGTTCAAGAGCAACTTAACAAAAGTCTAACTATAACATCAGTAAGACCTAACACATCAAAACCTGATGTTCTAAATTTTAAAATTCCTCTGCCTCCTCTTGAAAAACAAATAGAAATTAGTGAGCATATCACGGCAATTCGTAATCAAGCCAAACAACTCCAACAACAAGCCAAAGACGACCTAGAAAAAGCTAAACAGGAAGTCGAAGCCATGATTTTAGGTGATGACTAAAAGCCTAATTTATCGGCTCTTCTAGGTTCTGTGTGATCAGTTTAACTTACAATATGATCGATCTTTGTGTCCTCTGTGTCTTTGTGGTTCGTTCCACTCCCTCGCCAACAGGACTGTATCTTAGAATCCATTTTACCCACCAAACCTAAGAGAGCCATATTTTTAATACAATCGACCGCGCCAACTTTGGGGACGGGTAAAAGCAGAGATAAAAATGCGAATAACTGCCAGCGGATCCGCGAGGGGAGATAGCCAAAATAATCCCGAAGATAGATTGACTTTTTCGCCGCGATAGTAGCTAGGAGAGACGGCCAATAAAAGGGCAAAACGAATCAATAACAGCAGCAGGTTTAAAGTCAAGACAATTTTTAAACTCAGGAAATCGTAGCCAAAAATCAAAGCTGTGAGCAGTAAAGGAGTGATAATTATCGGTAATCCCTGAGTAAGAGCTAATAAAGCTAAATCGCCCCATAATTGCCCCTGATAGGAGGCATCTTTGAGGTCAAGGGATCTGCCCCATTCGCGCCAAGTTTCCTTAAGTCCTTCGTACATCCGCACGCGAATCAACTTCGCCCCATCGAGAAATCCCACCCGATAGCCTTTCGTTGCCGCTAGACGGGCCAGGGTGACATCATCGCAAAAAGAACCTTTTGCCCCGCTATAACCGTCTAAAGCCGCTAAAACTGACCGCCGGCAGAGAAAACATTGACCATTGGCCATGACTCGTTGGGGATCTTGCCCGCGCACTCCGGCCGCATCAAAGCGATAGAGCAAAGTCATCAATAAAGCTGGCTGTAACCACCATTCTCCCGGATAGGAGAGGATAAATTGCGGCGACAGGGAAACTAAATCATAACCTTCTGCGATCGCAGCTTTAACTAAACTAGCCACTAAATTTGCTTGGGGTTGCGTATCGGCATCAATGCCCAAAATCCAGTCACTTTCAGGAGAACTAAACAAAAAACCATTGTGTAACGCCCAGGGACGACCTACCCAATCGGGGGGCAAAGGATCATCGGTTTTCAAGCGAAAGCGGGGGTCTTTTGCCGCCATCTCCTTGACTTTTTCCCGCGTACCATCTTGGGAATTGCTATCGACAATCAGAATTTCTCGCACTTCGTAACTCTGTTGACTCAATCCCTGTAAACAACCGTCAATCCTGGCCACTTCGTTTAACGTCGGCACAATCACGCTTACTGTCCCTAACATCTCCGGGGTGGGAGGTTGGGGAGTCAGGGGAGGACGACGACGCGCCCCTTTTAGCAGACGGGAAAGAAGGATAAAAAAGGCAACAGCCTGAGACAGCAGTAGCCCCAGGCAGAATGCACCGAGAATTATCTCAGTTAACAACTTATTTGGCTCCTCTCACCGAAACAAAGGGGATTTTTAGGGTTGTTACTTCGCTTGTCGGCACTGTTTGCCCGGAAGCAACAGCCTTGGCGCGATTATAGAGGAGTGTTAAAGGCAGAATACCGGTGAGTAATCCTAAGAAAATCGGCGGATAAATACCGGCACCCATACTCATGACCGTAGCAAAGCCAAAATTACCCAAATACATCACAAAAGGCAGGGTTAAATCTTGACTTGGCAGTTTCACCGGTTGCACTTGCCAAATTAAAGTGGCTACCGTCATAAAAACACAGCCCGTGCCGAACCAACCGGCAAAATTTTCGTAGGGCATCCCAAAAAAAGCCCCCGGTTGTTCCCAAATCCAGAAGGGGATGGTAGTTTGACTCATGGCCGGATCTAGGACAAAATCCCAGGAAGTTAATAATACCGCCCCGATAGCGATCGATCCTAGATTTTGTAGCCACTGGGGTATAGCAAGAGTGGATAAACCAACACGAGCGATAATATAGGCACTAAAACCGAGATAAAACCAAGATAGGGGGATAGTAAAGGGGACTAAACCCGCAATTTTGTAACCTAAGCCCGAAAGATAACGATAATGACCGAAAGGAAAGCCGGTACTGGTTCCTAATAGTTCGCTACAAAGGGATAAACTGATAGCGGGAACCATGAATCCTAACCAGTGCCACACTCCTAGAGTCCGATAGGCATAAACAGCCACGGCTGCCATTCCTAACACCATATACACCACACCCCCCCCAGCCATTGACCAAGCAAAGAAGGTTTTGCCAAAATCTGGTAAATTGACCACAAATTCGGGATGGGGCAGAACTAGCAACAATCCGGCTAGTCCAAAAGCCATCGATACAATATGACCGATGAGCAGAGCTTTTTCGATCGCAATTAGTCGTCTCATTAAATCTCTAGCGCTGCGAAAGGATAATCATTTTCAAGTTTACAAATCTTTATTAAAGGATTATTACGCAGATCGGTCACTTGCGGCAAAAAAGTTTTACGCGGGTTAGGGATTTGCCTGTATTAGTTGTTTAGGAGTCAGTAGGCAGCAGTCAGGAGGGAGGAAAATCAATTAAATGGTTTATTTAGAGATTTTATGTTACTTTATACTTAGTTTTTTCATTTTTTTCAACCCCCAAAAATTAATTATGCTAGGGGCAATGGCTAAAAATGCCTGACAATATATATTCACAATCATGTTTTTAGCCTAAAAAAAGGGCATTCTAGAGTTAAGTCCTCTTGATCACTTAGGAATTGCAGCGGTTCTTTAAGAAACTCTCTCCATCAGACTCACTATAATTAAAACGTTAGACTAGCTATGTCGGCAGAATCTAGACATCGGCGCCTGCTTGCCAATCGATACCAACTGGTCGAGTTGATCGGTAGCGGTGCCATGGGACAAGTATATCGAGCGGAAGATAAACTATTAGGTGGCGTAACCGTCGCCGTGAAATTTCTCTCGCAAACTCTCCTCAACAAAAGAATGCGTGAGCGTTTCGAGCGAGAGGCAACTATTTCGGCACTTTTAGGCGAAAAAAGTATTCATATTGTTAAAGTTCGTGATTATGGTATAGATGAAAAGGAAGTCCCCTTCTACGTCATGGAGTTTTTGCAGGGGGAAAGCATAGGAGAAATCATCAAATATCACCCGCTGCCTCTCTCGCGCTTCTTTCATCTCACCCGTCAGATTTGTTTCGGCATCGAATGCGCTCATAAGGGTATTATCTTCCAAGGCGAGATCTGTCCAATTATTCACCGGGACATCAAACCTAGCAATATTATCGTGATTCAGGACTCAGGATTAGGGGAATTGGTGAAAATTCTCGATTTTGGCATCGCTAAACTCATCCAGTCGGGAGAATCCCAAACCCAATCGTTTATGGGAACCCTAGCCTATTGTTCCCCAGAACAGATGGAAGGTAAAGAACTCGATCATCGTTCCGATATCTACAGTTTTGGGATCGTGATGTATGAGATGCTCACGGGAAAAACGCCCTTTTTTCCCGATAATTCCTCCTTTGGCAGTTGGTATGAGGTTCACCACCACGCTAAACCCCGTCCCTTTAATCCTAGCTTGCAATTACCGCCAGAATTAGAACAGTTAATCCTGCGCTGTTTAGCCAAAGCACCCAGCGATCGACCGCAAAGTATTACAGATATACTACAACTTCTCGAACGACTCGAACCCCTAGTCAAAAATAATCAACCGAATAAATTGCATCGTATCGGTGAAATAGTCAAAAAAATCGACGATTACACCACCAAAACTAAAACCCTTGAAGATTTAGATCGAACCGATCTTGCTCTCGCGAATACCAAGGATATCTGTCTCAAATCCATTTGGCCCGAGGATAAACCGCGCCAAAAAATCGTCTTCCCACGCTGTATCAAGGCTGCCGACGGCGTTTTTGCCAGTTTATGGGTAATGTTGGATCGAGAAGATATCCCCGTCCGGGTTGCTAGTGTCCGTTATAATCAATTCCTCTTCTTACCCACACCCCACCCGATGATTCTCTGGATTACTGTCCTCTATCATCGTCAACAGGGACCCCGCTGGTTGCCCTGTTATTTGGACTTAAAAACCCCCCAGGGTCAAAAAATGACCAAAACCCTTGGCGAAACTGGTCAATACTGGATTTTATTTTTCTCCCTCGAAGGTGGCCCAATCTGTGAAAATGTGATCACCGCTAATATTCCCGCCAATCAATGCCAAATTTTGCAGCAATGGGTGAGAGATAGTCAATTAGCTCCAGTGGGCAGCCCGCAAATTAGCAAGCAGACGTTAAAACAGAAACTGGAGGAACTTAAACCCAAAATTCTGGCCAAATTAGAGTCGGAATTAGCCCAAGGCATACCAATTTAACTTTCTAAAAAATCAAATCGGGGGGGTATTAACTAACCCCCCCTTTTATCTATACTACTCACCCAGATTACAGAGGTCGATAGACACGGTAATCAATATTGGGGAAAATATTATCGATTTCCTCGACTTTTTCCAGCCAACCAGAGTCAATCTTCTCGGATTTCACATCTTCATAGATTTTATTTAACCGCAGCAGATGGGAACGAGTGCGCCGGACAGCATAGGGAACCATGGTACCGGTTCGCATAATAAAAGCCCAGTCAGAAGATTGCGCTAATAATAACTCCCGGGCCGCCTGATTTAAAGCCCGTTCCTGCAATTCATCCTCCGCTTCATGATGACTTAATTCAATCATCCGTTCCGTGCCTTTGTGCAGGTGAGGATAGATCCAAGCGTTGGTTTCATTTAGCCAGTATTCGTGAAAACCCTTATAACCCCAACTGGATTGGGAAGGACGACAGACCTGCTGATGGGGGTTAGACCGGAGATAATCCGCTAAATGGGTCATTTGGTAGATATTTTGGTCATACCAGGACTTGCGGAACAGAAAATCAATAAACCAGGGTCCCTCATACCACCAGTGACCAAATAACTCGGCATCGTAGGGAGAAACAACCAGGGGAGGACGGCCCATAATTCCCGCTAAACTCTCCACTTGTCGCTCGCGATTATACATAAAATTGCCCGCGTGTTCGGCGGCTTTTTCTTTGGCCCAGTAGGGGTCATAAAGCCCTTTTTCCGATAAACCACCGTCCCGGCTAGTAATTTTGTGGTATTTAATGCCTATATTCTTGCGTTGACCGTTGGGCATGATATAGGGCTTAATATACTCGTATTCCGCTTCCCAGCCCAAATCTTTATAGAATTCCCGATAAACTATATCCCCCGGATAACCGACTTGGGAAGACCAAACCTGTTGGGAAGATTCGTGGTCACGACCGAAAGCGGCCACCCCGGTTTCTGTGAAAATGGGCGCGTAACTGCCGTAACGGGGGCGCGGACGACCGTAGAGAATACCGTGGCCATCGACGAGGAAGTAACGAATGCCCGCATCGGCTAACATTCTTTCTACCCCTTCATAGTAGGCACATTCTGGCAACCAAATGCCCTTGGGACGACGACCGAAATTTTCTTCGTAGTGTTGACAGGCCACCTCAATTTGCGCCCACACCGCTTGGGGGTACATTTTCATCAGGGGCATATAACCATGGGTCGCACCACAGGTGATAATTTCTAGGTTATTACTGTCGAGGAATTGTTTAAAGGCTTTGACCAGATCTCCATCGTATTTTTCCCAAGTTTGTCGGATACTTTGGAAGGATTCAGCGTAATATTCGGCTAAGTAGCGAATATGACCATTATGTTGATTATGGTCGATTTCTTTAGCAATTAATTCTTCTAACTTACCTAAGTGTTCTTCATAACGCTCTTGCAGTAACGGATCCCGCAGCATCGACACCAAAGGCGGAGTCATGCTCATGGTCATTTTAAAATCGATACCATCCCGATTGAGACCTTCAAAAACTTGCAGGAGAGGGATGTAGGTTTCTGTGATTGCTTCGTATAACCATTCTTCTTCGAGGACGTAATCGCTTTCGGGATGGCGGACGAAAGGGAGATGCGCGTGGAGAACTAGGGCAACATAGCCAAAAGCCATAGGATTTCTTCTTAGAATTAAGGAATAAAACTTTAAGATTAGGTTGAGTAGATTTTATACTATCTTAAGCTTCTACAATAAAGAATATGATAAAAGTCGATCGACGATCGATCGATCCCGTTAATCCCTAGGTTTACTAATTTTCCGATGCTCCCATCTAACGAGCCACTGACTGCTTTAGGAAGAGAGACGACAACGCCTCTCTCGATTCAACTTTTGCTATTTGTTGATGACCGTCCCAGTTCTCAAGAAATTATCCGTCAAATTCAGTCCTATCTCCAGTCTTTACAGTCTGATTACCCAATTGACCTACAAATCATCGAAATTCGCCAGCAACCTCATTTAGTCGAACATTTTCGCCTTGTAGCTACCCCCGCCTTGGTCAAAATTGCCCCCGGTCCCCGTCATACCCTCGCGGGCAGCAATCTGGTGGAACAGTTTAAAAAATGGTTGGTACGTTGGCAAAAAGCGATTAAAGAGGAGATTAAAAATGATCACGCTGAGGATGGACAACTTCAAGAGGTGGAACATTCGGGCGAACTCATCCGCATTGCCGATGAGGTTTTTCGTCTCAAACAGGAAAAGGAAGAATTATTAGAACAATTAAAATTTAAAGACCAAATTTTGGCTATGTTAGCCCACGATTTACGCAGTCCTCTTACCGCTGCTTCCATCGCTGTGGAAACCCTAGAATTAGCCTATCATCAACCGGATACGGAGCGCAGTCTGCAATTACGAGAACAACTGCACCAACAGGCCCGCAAACAGTTCCGGATTATGAACCGTTTGATCACAGATATTCTGCAAGCTTCTAAGAGCATGGCGGCGCAATTCACTCTCCACCAGAGTAAATTTTATCTGCAAGCTCTTTGTCAGGAAATTTTGTCTCAATTTACCGATACTTTTCAGGAAAAGACTTTAATTTTCCAAAGCGATATCCCCCAAGATCTGCCCCCCGTCTATGCTGATGAGGAGTTAATCCGACAGGTGATTATTAATCTCTTGGAGAATGGGATCAAATATACCCCCGCCGGCGGCGCAATTACCCTTTCTGTCCTCCATCGTACTACTCAAAAAGTACAAGTGAGCATCAGTGATACTGGCCCCGGCATTCCCGAAGAAAAACAAGAGCATATTTTTGAGGGTCATGTGCGTCTCAAACGGGATGAGGGTAAAGAAGGTTATGGCATCGGGTTATCGGTCTGTCGCAAGATTATTCGCGCCCACTACGGTCAAATTTGGGTGGATAGTGTCCCCGACCACGGCAGTAGTTTTCACTTCACTCTGCCAGTTTATCGCTAAAATGCGCCGCTAACCAATTATCAATGTCCCCTAAAACTAAGTCAGGGATTTCCCAGGGGAACAGATGGGCCGTTTCTGGGTAACATTTCCACTGAGACAGTTTCAGGTTTTCGGCCGTTTCTTGGCTCGAGGCACTGGTAATATGGCGATCATTTGCCCCCGCCAGAACTAAGCAGGGAATTGTGATTTTGTCAAGAGATTTTAAACAATTGTAACCTTTTTTTAAAGCCCGATTTAAAGCGCGATTAGCAGCTGGAGAAGTGCCTAAGTAGGCGGTAACAGCATCTTGAGCGAGATATTGATAGGATATCGCTTGATGTTGTGAAAAAAGGTACTGAAACAGCGAACGACGGGCAAAAGTATCAATATTCCAACGCCATCCTGGTTTAATCTGATTGAGAATTGCCGCCATCCCCGTCAAAATCAGATCTGTGGTGGTGATAGGAGGATGACTACCCCAAGGCCGTGCGGCCGACGCCACGAGAATTAAACCAGGAAAGCGATCGGGATGCCGCAATACTAATTCCAGTGCGATTATACCCCCCAAAGACCAACCGAGAATTAAACATTGCTGGATTTTTTGGCGATCGAGCAGCTCGATTAAATCCTCTAGATGTTCTTCTAGCTGAAAATCCAGGCGATAACGACTTTTACCGTAGCCGCGCAGATCCGGGGCCAGGGTTTGCCAACGTTGGCAAAAGTGATCGGTAAATACAGACATACTACCTGCCGAACCGGGATGACCGTGCAGACATAGGATCGGGTAGCCATTACCTTTGATGTTAACGTTGAGAGCGATCGACATTGATCAGTTATCAGTTATCAGTTATCAGTTACCAGTTACCAGTTATCAGATTTGAGTTTTAAGTGAGCAGTATGTAAGTACCTAAGCAAAATTAATTACACACATCTAACCCCGCTCTTGCCTCTTGCCTCTTGCCTCTTGCCTCTTGCCTATCTTCACTAGGAAATTAATTTTGCACGACTACTTATTAAGCGAGCAGTATTAAATAGCAGTTTCCTGCTGTCTTTTCACTGTTCACTGTTTACTGATCACTGATTATTGACTAGGATATATGAGCGATCGAGTCTCTGGTAAGTCATACTAGAGAATAAGAGAGAGTTGGTCTAGAGGTTGCGGGGTCATTTGATTAATGATTCCGAGGAAAGTCCGAACTCCCGAAAGACCACACTTGCTGGATAACGTCCAGTGCGCGTGAGCGTGAGGATAGTGCCACAGAAAAATACCGCCCCCTTTTTTCAGTAATCAGTAATCAGTAATCAGTAACGAAAGTAAATTCACTGATAACTAATAACTTTTCACTGATAACTTTCCACTGATAACTGATAACTGATAACTGATAACTGATTGGGGGTAAGGGTGCAAAGGTGCGGTAAGAGCGCACCAGCAGTATCGAGAGGTACTGGCTCGGTAAACCCCAGTGGGGAGCAAGGTGGAGGGACAAAGGTTGGTCTTTTTCCTGTCCCGTTTTTAGGAACCGCTTGAGGTAATTGGTAACAATTATCCCAGATAGATAACCTCTATTCCAACAAAGGTAAAAGCAATTTTACTGCTGTTGGGAAATACAGAATTCGGCTTATGTCTGACTCTCTCCTTTATCAGTTATCAGTTATCAGTATTCAGGAGTTAGTTATCAGGAGTCAGGAGTCAGTATTCAGGAGATAGGAGATTGCTTTTATTTATTCTCCCCACACCCCACACCCCACACCCTACACCCCCTTCTTCCCGCTCCCATGTCCTTAAGTGATCCGCGTCGCCAAAAACAATTAAAAACCCTAGTGGAAAAGCTGGGTTTATCAGCTGATGTCCCCGTCAGATGGGATTTATTAGATTTGGCCCTAACTCATCCCAGTGTTTCCCGTGATAAGAATTATGAACAATTGGAATTTGTAGGCGATTCTGTGGTAAGACTCGTGGCGGCGGAGGTATTGTTAGAAACCTATCCGGAGGCGCTCGTGGGAGAATTTGCTGCCCTGCGATCGATGATGGTTAGCGATCGCACTCTGGCGGAATTTGCGGATCGCTACGGTTTCGATCGTTATTTATTGGTATCAAGTAGTACGAGTATTGATCGGGCGGGGCGAATTTCTCGACTAGCAGACGCTTTTGAGGCGGTCTTGGGAGCATTATATCTTAGTACACAGACAATGATTTTAGTGCGTTCTTGGTTAGATGAACCACTGCGGGAAAAAGCGGCCGAAATCCGTCGAGATCCGGCCCGCCAGAATTATAAGGATGCCTTACAGGAGTGGACACAAGCAAAATACAAAAAACTGCCGCAATATTTAGTTAAAGAAATCAATGGTTTAGATCAAGAACGTTTTTGCGCGGAAGTGTGGTTAAATGAGCAGAAATTAGGAATGGGAACTGGCAGAAGCAAAAAAGCAGCGGAACAGGCAGCGGCGAAATCGGCTTTTCTAGAAGTGGTTAAAGGCTAAATGGGGGCATTTTTGCCTAACGAACGAATTGCCAGAGGCGAATTTTAAAATCATAATTACCACTAGCTAAATACTGCCCATCGGGACTAAAAGCTAGGGATTCCACCCAGTCGGAATTATTATCAAACCAGGCCAATTGTTTCCCCGTGGTCACATCCCATAAACGCACACCGTCATTACTAGCACTAGCGAGAATTTGTCCCTTAGGATGGAGTGCCAGGGAACGGATTCGGGCCGTATGACCGACGAGGGTAAATAATAACTGATTATTGCTCGTATCCCAGATTTTAATCGTGCGGTCTAAACTACCGGTAATTAAATTTTTACCGTCGGGAGTGTATAAAAGCTGGCTCACCGCTTGGGGATGGGCAGCAAATTTCGATAACAATTTGCCCTCGCGGATGTCCCAAAAATGTACCTCACCGTTTTCATGACCGCTGGCAAGGGTGACACCATCGGATTTCATGCCTAAGGAATAAACAAAATTACCCACCCAATTTAAACGATAGAGGGGACGGCGGGGGGGTTGCACTGTCCAGAGGCGAATTCCTTCCAAACCACCACTAATTAACGTTTTACCATCGGGAGTAACGGTAAGGGCGAGGACAGTATTACCGTGTTCGAGGGCAATTCCCAAATACTTGCCTTCCACCAGATTCCAAAAATTAATCGAACCATCTAAACCGCTACTAACTAATAATCTTTCGTTGGGACTAATGGCTAAAGCTTTGACGCTGGTTCTTTGGGCCCGAGTTTGGGAAACTTTTTGCCCTGTTTTTACGGACCAAATTCTCAGGAGAGGATCCGTATCACTACCACCAGCGAGAACTAATTGGTTATCGGGGCTGAAAATCACAGCATTAGGGGTGGATTGTTGCCCTTCTAGGGTTTTAGCGAGGGTAAGTCTGCCTAAACCTTCTACTAGGATAGTTTCTGGGGTTTTTTCGCCACTTTCAGCTGCGGGTTTAGGGGGAGCAATAGGACTTTGGGCCTGACTAAGCTGATGTTGCCCGATTGTCAGCGTGGTTAGGACACTGACCACAATTGCCCCGACAAGTTTCTCCCCACCCGTAAATCGGAATTTCATAAATTTAGTTGAATATTAACAAATGAACGGTGCTATAGATTCTAGCCTTTGAGGGGATTGATTGCCAAGCAAGGTGAAATTTTTGAGCTAAGAAGGTCGATTTTTTTCGTTTTTCAGGGTTGGTAAAGCTACTTGACCCGATTGGGGCGGTAAATAGTATCTTGCGACTTCTTCTTTGTTGATTGCCTTGCTTTTTTGGCTCTGTTGCCACTTGGCGAATATAGCGATCGCCATAATCGTTGCCCCTAAAGACAGCAGTGTCCATCTTTGTCCTAGAACCCCGATGATGACATCTACTGCCGCTGCGGTAAAGATAAAGCTAGTTATTGGTTCTTGACGGTAAGCTTTCTTGAGAAAACGCGGCCAGAGGAGATTACTCATTTTATCTATTATTTCTACGGTTTCGATAATTCCAGCTTATCCTATCATCCTGAAAAATGTTGTCGATATAACCTCAAGAGAGCCAAATAATTAGAGAAAAAGTCTTTTATTCAGGCAACTAGAATATGTTGACATAATTTATGTTCTAACTCTCGTTCCTGTTTTTCTAGGGTAATAATCGCCTGTTTGATAATACTTTTAACATCCATCCCCTGGTCGGATTGTTTTAACCATTGTTGTGCGGTGTTACCTTCACGGAGGATTTTTTGTAGGGGAGAGAGGAAACAACTAAAACCCTTTTCTTTAGCAACGGGATAAACTTGAACATAGAGGTCTTTAATCCAATCCCTAGCTAAGATTTCCCGGCCATCGTACCAATGTCTCAGGGTGGCATCAAGACTAAAACGTGCGGCAGCCTGTTCGTTTTCTTGGGTTAAAGTTAATAAATCCTCGCTGCGATTGCTACTGGGTAATTGACTTAAAATTAAGGGGTCTAATTGGGGATCTTGTAAAAGTTGAGTTAAACGGGCCTCTAAAAAAGCCATAACTGCTAATAAACTAATAGGATCAGCAATCAGGTCACAAATTCGCAATTCTAGACGATTGAGATTATAGGGACGATTGCTACCGTTAGGACGTACCGAAACCCAGAGATGACGAACATTCTGCATCGTACCGAGTTTTAATTGTTCCTCGGTCCAAGTGACAAAATGTTTATGACTTTCAAAGAGGGGAACATAAGCGGGAGTTTGGGGGAAAACTTGCCAACGACGGGAATGGGAACCGGTGATTTTACCGTCGAGAAAGGGAGAGGAAGCACTTAAAGCCAAGTATAAAGGAGCTTCTAGGCGAATTAAGCGACAGGCACGCATTAAATCCTCATAATCGCTAATACCGACGTTAATATGAATACTGGCCGTGACTACATTAGTGCCGTAGGTCTGTTCGATATAGTCATGATAGGGATTGTGGGGGTCACTGCGATAAAAATATTGACTATCGCCCAAGGAGAGGGTACTGCCGGGGATGAGGGTATAATCGCCTAAACGACGCAAATATTGCCGTAGAGCTAGACGAGGTTTTAAAGTAGCGCATAAAAGACGGTCATAGTTAGTCATGGGAGCCGTAGTATATTCTACGTTACGACTATCCGGTTCCCGGACAAAACCATCTAAATCCTTGACAATGCGATCGGATAAACCGATAATTTCTCCGGCTGCTGTTCCGGTGTACATTTCCACTTCAAAACCTTTACTTAGGAGCATCGTCAATTCACCCTGCTGTGTCTATTTTGTAGTGTGACATTATTTTGACTGTAAATGACGTTCAATCAGCAGAATCGCCACTATATCATCAATGGGGCGATCGGGAAGACGCATACCTTGGGGGATGAGTTTCTGTAATCCTTTGGGGGGAAACATCAGCCAATAGCGATCGCGAGCTTCTAGGGTACTATTGCGTTCATCTACTAGAGTAATCGGGATGGTGACACGAGCGGCAATTTTTTCGCGCCAACTTTTTGAGGTGGTTTGATTCCCCATCACCAATAATTCGATCGGATATTGTTGACAGAGACTGGCTAAACGCTCGATCGCTTGTGACGATGATATCACCTCATGGGTATAAATTTTCCCCGTCGATGACCTGACGGCGATCCCACATTTATCCTTACCCGGATCAAAACCGAGAATACACATAGTTTTTATCTTCTGCAGCAGTGGTCGGTTTTATTAAATCACTAAATTAGCGGGGGTGTGGGAAGTGGGGATAATAAATAAAAATAGTCTCGGAGTCTTCTTAATACTGTCTCCTGACAAATATGATAATGCTCAACGGATTTAGTCTCGGTGAAAATTTAACGGGAGAGATAGCGGCTTTGAGTGCGGCGGCGCTTTGGGCGGTTTCTGCGGCGATTTATAGCCTATTAGGCCAGAAAATCCCGCCTTTATTGCTTAATTTTCTGAAAGGAGTAGTCGCGATCGCTTTAATTGCCCTGACGCTGCCCCTTTCCGGACAATGGCACGATGTTAATCAACAAAGTTCGGTATTTATACTCTTGACAAGTGGCGCAATTGGTATAGGAATCGGTGACACGGCCTATTTTACCGCCCTTAATTATTTGGGACCGCGAAAAACCCTCCTGTTAGAAACCCTTTCGCCTCCGTTGGGGGCGATTCTAGCGGCGACTTTTTTGGGGGAATCCCTGAAAATATCGGCTTATATTGGCATTATTTTGACCATCTTCGGGGTTGCTTGGGTTATTTCCGAAAAAACTCCCGAAATCAATAGTCAACGCCCCTGGCGGCAAGGAATTGCCTGGGCTTTAATTGCGGCGATTTCCCAAGCGGTGGGGGCGGTTTTATCTCGTCAGGCACTGGTGCAGTCGGGAATGTCTTCTTTGCAGAGTGCCCTGTTTCGTCTGTTAGCGGGGACGGGAATAGTGTTAATTCTGATGTTTTTTCGCCGTCAGGAATCATCACCACCGATTAACTGGTCATTGCGTCTGATTGCTATTATTATTGTCACTGCTTTCGGCAGTACGTTTTTAGGCATTTGGTTACAGCAAACTGCTTTAAAATTCTCTCCTGTGGGTATTGCCCAAACTCTCACCGCTACCAGTCCTTTATTTGTCCTGCCGATCGCAGCCATGATGGGGGATCGGATTAACTTGCGGGCGATTTTCGGAGTGACAATTGCTTTGCTAGGAATTGGGATTTTGTTTCAATAAGTAGTTTATTCATCGGTTTGTAGTCTTGTTTTAGCAATAATACGGGTTTTCTTTAAATCCCCCTCGCTCAATTCTTCTCCCACCTGTAAACGGGTGGCATTAGTTTGGAGGACAGTGGCGGCATTTTTCTCTCCCAATTGTAGGGCCGTTTTGGCTGCGGTTTGTAGCATGGTGGCGGCGGCTGCTCGATCGCCCTGTTTTAATTTTTCTTCGGCGATTTGGGTTTGACGATATTTGGCTAAAGTCAGAATTGATTTCTGAACTTGATCGTTTAATTGGGATTGATAGAGAGCTTGGGAGGTGATATCAAGGCTAAAAGTCGCAGTTTCTAGCCCTTTTTGACCGGAAGCGGGATCATCGTAGCGAATCTTCACCTTAGCTATGGTGTGAGTACCGGGGGGAATTTGGTCAATATAGAGATTGAGGAGGAGAATTTTTTCTTCATCTATCATTAAATCCCCCAAACGGGTGATGTAAAAATTGCCCTCTTTTTGTAAGCTCATTTCTATAGTTTCTGGAGCAACTTGGGCAATGGGTTTTAAGTCGGCTAAATGAGTCCGAGCATCTAATTCTAATTGCAGGAAAGCGTTAGTTAACCGCACAGATTGCAGACGGTTAAACAGACGAGTAAATTCAATTAAAGCCTGTTCGGGTCTTTCGATATAGGATAAACTTCCGCCGGCGATATCGGCAATTTTTTCTAGGATATCTTGATTCCAATGATCGCCAAAACCGAAGGTATTTAAGGTGATACCGTACTCAGCTGCTACTGCGGCTAATTTTAAACAGCGTTGATTATCTCCGTGTTCATTTTCACCATCGGTAAGCAGAAAAATATGAGATACATAACCTTTGCTGCCGCTGGAACTTTCTTGAATGCCTAATTTTATCCCTTCATCGATCGCCGTACCTCCTCCCGCTCGTAATTGTTGAATTTTTGAGCGAATTAAGGTCAGATCATCCTGTCGCGATTGGGAGGGAAGAATAACTTTAGCGCGATGATCGAAAGCTATCACCGAGAGACGATCATTAACTCCGAGGGATTCTATTAAACTTAAAGCCGCTTTTTTGACCGTTTCTAGGGGTTTTCCCTGCATAGAACCGCTATGATCGAGAACTAAACAAAGATTAATCGGTAAATTTGTGTCAATCTGTTCACTGGTGGCGGCGATCGATAGCATCAGTTGACGTTGACTGCTGCTTTGATTAGCATCGATATTACTGTCACTCAAGGCCGATTTTAGAGTTACCCGCATAAGAGTTTTTAATCGTGGTCGTTGATATTTATATTCTAATGAGTATAGTTAGATTTGTGCTTATTTTACCGTCTGGCATCGAGTTAGACAAGTTGGAAACTGGGTGCATCTCATTTTTGTCAATCTACATTGATCTTAAAAATTAGGAATTACCCAAAAAAAGAGCCTAAATCAATCAATAAGTCCTTAACAAAAATAAAAAAGGAATAAATACGACTCTCTTATTCTTTGTGTGATAAGTTTAACTTATATAGGAGCGACCGATCTTTGTGTCCTTTGTGTCTTTGTGGTTCGTGCCACTCGCTCGCCAGCAGAATTATATCTCAAGAATACATTTTACCCACCAAACCCAAGAGAGCCTAAATACTAATATGGAACTTTTGCCCCCTGACAGTCCCCTTTTTGTTAACCACAAAGACAGGAAGTTAGGATTTTAACTAAGGGAGAGAAGGAAGGTGAGGGGAACCATTCAACAAAGCGGCGATCGCTTGTTCTAAAGCTAGGGAAATATGGGTCCAATGGGTTCCCCCCTGACAAAAAACGATATAGGGTTCCCGTAGGGGTCCATCGGCGGAGAATTCCGAGGTGCTACCATCGATAAACGTGCCACCAGCCATCACTACTTGGCTCTCATAGCCCGGCATTTGGGCAGGAATGGGATCCAAGTAGGAACCGATGGGAGAATAGGCTTGAATGGCTTTACAGAAGGCAATCAGCTTATCGGGGGAACCGAGTTTAATCGCTTGAATAATATCGCGTCGAGGCACAAAAGGGGCAGGATTGACCGGATAACCCAACTTATCGCCCACATAGGCGATTAAATGACTGCCTTTCATCGCTTCTCCCACCATTTGCGGCGCTAGAAACAATCCCTGATAAAGGAGACGATTTTGGTCAAAAGTTGCCCCTCCCTCGCTACCGATCCCCGGTGCTGTCAGACGATAGCAGGCCATTTCCACTAATTCCGCTTTACCTGCTATGTATCCCCCGGCCGTGACAATTGTACCTCCGGGGTTTTTAATTAGAGAACCGGCCATCAGATCTGCCCCCACGTCGGTGGGTTCTTGGGTGTTGATAAATTCCCCATAGCAATTATCGACAAAACAGACCGTATTCGGATTTTGTTGTTTAACTATACGGACAATTCTCTCGATTTCGTCAATAGACAAACTCGATCGCCAGGAATAACCGCAGGATCTTTGAATATGCACTAAACGGGTTTGGGGTTTCACTGCTGTTGCCAAAGCCAACCAATCGATCGCACCGGTAGAATCTAGCTCTAATTGCCGATAACTAACGCCAAAATCCTTTAAAGAGCCTTGACCACTGCCCCTAATTCCAATTACTTCCTCTAGGGTATCGTAGGGCGCACCGGCTACCGCTAACATCTCATCCCCAGGTCGGAGAACCCCATACAAGGCACAGGCGATCGCATGGGTTCCTGAAACAAATTGTACTCGCACCGCTGCCTTTTCGGCCCCCAGGGCTTGGGCGAACACTTGATCTAAAGTATCCCGTCCCAAGTCATCATGACCATAACCACTAACACTAGCAAAATGATGCACCCCGACGCGGTTTTCACGGAAAGCAGCGAGGACTTTACGGAGATTTTCCTTGACCTGTGCGTCAATTTCCGAAAAGATGGGGAGAAGGGACTTTTCTGCCCTGTGGAGTAGAGAGGGGATATCCATCAAACAATAGATTCTGATCTGTATTGCATTTACCTTAAATGTCGGCTTGAAGAAACTCTCGGTTTTACCTCGGAGATGAAAAGCCGACCAATATAGAACAGCACTTCGACAGGCTCAGTGTCCACATTTCGACACATTTCGACACATTTCGACACATTTCGACAGGCTCAATGTCAAGGCTCAATGTCAAGGCTCAATGTCAAGGCTCAGTGACACGAAGCACAACTCTAAACAGTTGTGTTAAAATCTAAGAGTCAACAGGTTGAAATGCCGCTCACATCGTGGAAATCCCGTTGCAATAGTACGGCACTTTTGAGGAGAAAAAAGAAGACAAGAGCCACCCGAAAACTCTTAAAACAGGGGAGTAAGTCTTTTCCAAGACTGAAATAAACTAAAAACATTTTGCCGTAAGGCAGATAGGGTAGGGCATACCCGGATATTGGTTGAAAGACCAAAACGCTTGGAGAGCTATCCACAAGTGGACAACTAGATAACAAGTGATATTCTAGTAGGTTCGGATAGGACATAATCGTGTAAGACGTGAGTAGGGGAAACCAGAAAGCGCAGTGATTAGCTCAAGAATCCCTCGCCTGAGCGCTTCGGGGATTGTCAACAAGCCTACTGATCATACAACGCCAATCCTTCCCTTAAAACAGCTCCCAAGGTTGACCCTAGTAATGATTAGAGCGGCCCGCCGGGGGGAGGTGCGGCTCCCTGTGGTGGGGCCCCGGGTATGGTTGATTCATTTAAATTAAGTATAGCTGATTTTGAGTCAATAAATTTGATCGAGGATTCTCAAGTTTATCTTTTTCTAATCAGAAGAGTTAGTCATAATAACTAATCTTTAATCTTCTGCCAATATTTATTATGAATAGA
>NZ_JADBUZ010000201.1:0-12173 GCF_020245305.1 Microcystis sp. M20BS1
AAAAAGAAGCGAAGCTAGAAGTTTTAAAGCGAAGTAAATATAGCTTGTTAAAAAATGAAAAAGATTTAACGGAAACCCAAAAAATTAAACTAGAAGCTATCAAAGAAAAATTGACAAATTTGAAAAAGATGCAGGAATTAAAGGAAGAATTTAGAAAGATTTATGAAACCTCAGAGAATCCGACAGAGGGAATGCTATCCATCTCGGAATGGTTGGCAAAATCCTCCAGTGTTTTTACCAAGAGTTGTCAAACAATCCGAAACTGGTTTGGAGAAATCATTAGTTATTTCGAGCGAAGGACAACGAATGGGGTGGTCGAGGGAATCAACAATAAACTTAAACTAATAAAACGGAGAGGCTATGGCTTTAGAAACTTTCGGAATTTTTGGGTTAGAAGTATGTTATCTTGGCATCTTGTATGTTGATTTAGCATAAAAGGTAACGAAGAGCCTAATTTTATTACTTAAAGGGATTAATAATAGTGAATTTTTTATTAATAATTAAACCATCCTGCATATCTTCTGAATACAAAATATTTGCACCAGAAAATGAAGCGCAAGCAATCACCAAACTATCCCAAAATGATAGATTATATTGAGTTCTCAGATTAGATGCAGATTCAAAAATATCAAGATTAAATGAGATAACTTGATATTTTATATAAAAGGAAACAATTAATTTAAACAGTTGTTTTTCATCAAGCTTATGCTTTTTAAGTAAATTACAAGAAACCTCATTAATTATTTGGGTACTGATAATGATGGACTTTTCTTTAATTAATTGTTTCGCTAATATTCTTTTAGTTTCTTCTTTTTTATCAGTAGAAAAAGCATAAAGCCAAATATTAGAATCAACAAAACAACTATGATTTTTAAGTTCTGTCATAAATTTCTTCTCGTTTCATAAATTCTAAATTATCAACCTCTATAGGATTTTCCAACAGGTATTCAATCATATCAATTTCAGTTTCACTTTTACTGAGTTGATTTTGAGTTTTAAATGCGGCAATAAGTAACTGTATCTGCTGAATTTGTTCAGGTTTAAGTCCAGTTACATTAATATTTTTAATCATGGCTACCCCGGAATGATTTTTACTTTAATTATACTAATTATACCCTCTCACAATAATGCTCTTCCTTTTTTACATCTTTGACCAAAATTATCGGTGTTGATGAAGAGTTATTATAGCCTAGCCTTTCAATTATAACCAAGAGACGCAAACTCCGTCACTTACAGTTTACCGCTTGGATAACCGAGAAATAACCCGTTTAAAGTCATATCCCCCCGTAAGGAAAATTAACCCGACTTTTTTAACAATTGTCGGCAAAATTTTGCTTGCTTTTTTCACGGCTTTTTGAGATGATCTTTTTATAAGACTTTATATATAATAAAGTGTTTGAGTCGAGAAAAAAATGCACAGATTCCCATTATAAGAAAAGTATAACCGAAGCCGCCGCCCAAGTCAAGGGATCACTCCTCTTTTTTTTCAGAAGTTTTCCAAGAAAAAAATCAAAGAGGCAGCCAGAGATATTCGGTTTTTCTTCACTTTTTGGGCAAAAAAAACCCTTTTAGGATGCCTATAATAGAAGAGAGAAAGGGTTAAAAACTAAAAAAAAATGGCGGAGAGAGTCCAGAAAATCCTTGCCCAGTGGGGGATTGCCTCCCGAAGAAGGGCGGAGGAGATGATTGTGGCCAGACGAGTCAGACGGAATGGCAAAATCGTGCAGTTAGGAGAAAAAGCCGACCCAGAAAAAGATCACCTAGAGATAGACGGAAAAAAAATTGAACCGGCCAATCGTCCCAAAAGATTGTATATACTGGTCAACAAACCCATTGGCGTGGTTTCTACCTGTAAGGATCCACAAAACCGGCCGACGGTGATTGACCTTTTGCCCGACTCCCTCGCCAGCGAGACGGGGTTACATCCCGTAGGAAGGTTGGACATCAACACCACTGGGGCTTTACTCCTCACCAACGACGGTCAACTCACCCTCACCCTCACCCATCCCCGTTATCATTTGCCCAAAACCTATCGGGTTTGGCTAGATGGTGCGATTGATACACTTGCTCTCCAGCGTTGGCGAGAAGGTATCCTCTTAGAGGGAAAAAAAACCTTACCCGCACAGGTTGAGATCCTCAAGCAAACCGACCAAAAAACCCTACTAGAAGTTATTTTAGTGGAGGGAAGAAATCGGCAGATTCGCTCTGTAGCTGAAGAATTAGGTTATCACGTCCTGAAACTTCATCGCAGTGCCATCGGTCCTATTCAACTAAACTCTGGTAATAATTCCCCCTTACCCTTGGGTCATTACCGTTTTTTAACCCTTGATGAACTGAAATATTTAAAAAACCAGATTAACTAAGCTGAAAGTCAGCCCCTAATAGCGATATGTTTCGCCTTCTCCAATCACAACTTGATCCCCAGCATAAACAACGAACCAAATTACTGGAAATCGGCGTTTATTTGCAAAAAAATCGCCTAGAACAGTCCCTTTCTCTCGAGGAAATTGCCCAGAAAACCCTAATCCCGCGCCATCGCCTAGAAGCACTGGAAGCGGGGGATTTGGAGGCATTGCCCGAACCGATTTATATTCGTTGGTTAATCAAACAATTTGCCGATAGTCTGTCCCTGGATGGTGAGACGATTAGCCGACGTTTTCCCACCAAGGTCAATAACTTTTTCAGGGGAACAAAACCATCTTTATCGCTGCCGAGTCTTCAAATTCGCCCGATTCATCTCTATTTTCTCTATTTAATCTTAGTTATTGGTTCCGTACAAACCCTATCCCACGTCCTGCAAAAATCGGTACTGCAATCGAATCGCTTACCACCGCCTTCCTTACCACAACAGCAAATTGTCCAACCGAAAAGCAACCCCCTTCAACCAGTAGCCAACAAAACCAGCAATAATCAGCAGCTGGTGGTGGAGGTAAAACTGGAAGATGACTGCTGGATGCGGGTGGTGGTGGATGGCAAGACAGAATTTGAGGGTGTGCTGCCCCAGGGAAGCCATCGCACTTGGCAAGCAAACCGAGAATTAACCGTGAGAGCGGGTAATGCCGGCGGGGTTTACGTTGCGGTTAATAATGCCAATGCTAAACAACTGGGGCAACCGGGCAAAGTTGGGGAAGTCACCTACCGGGCAAATTGAGCTAATTTATGCAGAAGGTCTTTTCACCCCTTGATCGCCTTCAGGGAGGGTTAATCGGGGCATATATTGGGGAATCCTTGCATAATCAACCCCTAATACCAGCCTTTAACTATGAGGCTACACCGAGGACGACCCTGCTTTTGCAAGCTCTGCAATCTCAGGAAGATTTGCCCATTGCGATCGCAGCTAGGCAGCAGTCGGAATCGGCGTTATTATTTGTGCTGTTGCCGGAAATTTTAACCTGGCCTGACCATGGAGAACGTTGGCAAGCTAGATTAAATTTTTGGCTGAAAAAGGGCTTAATTTCCGAGTTAACCCGACAAGAAGCGATAATTTGGGGAGAGGCGGTAGGCATGTTATTACAGGGAAAAAGGCCTTTAAATCAGTTAATGGTGCAATTGCTAACTATTAACCCCAAGAATAAGCTATTAGAGCAGATTCAGTCAGCTTTAGGGCAGAATCATCCCTTAGAGTTCATTTTATCGGCTTGGGTGAAAGATATCTCACCTTTAGGAATTGCGATCGCAGTTTCTCTTTATACTTTTCTGCAAACGAGCGAGGATTTCGCCGTTAGCGTGCGTCGCGCTAATTCTAGTCCCTATCAACGGCAATTAACCACCACTTTAGCGGGAATTTGGGCGGGATTGTACAACGGTATCGAGGGGATTCCCCTAGCTTGGCGGCAAAATTTGCCGAAAGAGCCAGTTAAACAGCAATTAATCGATAAAGCTGGGGAAATCTATCGAATTTCTTTGGGTGTATCTCCTCATCTTGTCCTATCTCCTCATACTGCCGTCGCTTACGGGGGAACAATCCAACCCCGTCCTAGCTTAAAATTGGTCTCTCAAGATAATAATTAGGGTTTGCTGAATAAATCTAGAAACCTTTTTGGATAATATCTTTAGGCTTTTTTGACCTCAAAAATTGCTGGTTTTTTGAGTAATCGGGGGGAAATTGGCTCTCTTATTCTTTGTCTGATCAGTTTAACTTATAAGCGATCAATCTTTGTGTCCTTTGTGTCTTTGTGGTTCTTTCCACACCCCACCAACAAGCTTTTTCAGCAAACCCTACTTAGTTTGAAAGATATTTTGTACCATTTTTTTATCCAAACCCGCGGCAATTTTATCTAATTCTGCTATTTCCCCACTGTCTAAACTCCATCCTAAAGCCCCTAAATTATCCTCAGCTTGTCGAACATTTTTAGCTCCGGGGATGGGAATTGTTCCCTTACAGATACACCAATTTAAGGCAACTTGGCTAATAGTTTTATTTTTAGCTTGGGCGATAACTTCTAGGCAACTCATCAGAGGCGAAATAGCGGGAATTAATTGACCAAAAAGGAAGCGACGTAATCCGGGGGGTAAGTTTTTATTATCTCGATATTTCCCCGTTAATAAACCCAAAGCTAAGGGACTATAGGCAATAATTTTAATACCAAATTGATCACATAGTTCCTTTAATCCTAAGTCAGTGAGAGGATAGGTAGAAAGGAGAGAATACTGTACCTGTAAGCTGGTAATAGGAATGCCGCGACTGGCAAACTTTTGATAGACAGACTTCAATCTTTTCGGTCCAAAATTAGATAAACCAACCCCTTTAACTAACCCCTTTTCCAGACAATCCCCCAATCCGTCTAATAATCTTCCCTCCTGCCATGGCGCATAATTGCCCGTTGACCAGTGCATTTGCACTAAATCCACCGGGCGACCTAATCTGGTTGCCGAAGCTTGACAAGCTTTCACCATGGCATGACGGGTTAAACGCCAAGGATAAGGGGCGAGTTTGGTGGCAATACGGATATTATCGGCGTTATAACCGCTATATTCCCCTGTAAAGCGTCCTAATAGCTTCTCACTCTGTCCGTTGAGTTTGCCTGTCCCGTAGGAGTCTCCCGTATCAAATAGGGTGACACCCCGCTCGACGCAGAGATTAAAAACCGCTTGTAACTGGCTATCCATACTCTCATCGTAACCCCAGAGAAGACGATTTCCCCAGGCCCAAGTACCGCAGCCCATGGGGGGAAGGGATAGAGTTTGATGTGTGACTGTCAAGGGATTCATGGGTTAGTTTCTCTGGGTTTTTTCTCAAGCTTTCAGCAAGATATTTTACTACTAAATCTGGTTATTAAAGACTGATTATTTATTCCCCTTTTTGACTTTTGCATGAGAAGAAAACGGGTTTCTCCGAGAAACCCGTTTTCTGTACTAAATCGACTTAGGTTTTTGTTTAACAAATAATCCCCGCAACCAATAGTAAAAACTATCGATGTAAGTAAAGATTACCGGCACAACCACCAAAGTTAACAGGGTGGAAGTGGTAAAACCACCAATAACAGCAATTGCCATCGGTGCGCGAATTTCCCCATCTGCACCTAAAGCTAAAGCAATCGGTAACATCCCGGCAATTGTGGAAACGGAGGTCATAATAATTGGTCGTAAACGAGAGACTCCCGAATCAATCATCGCCTTAAATTGCGGTTTCCCTGACTCAATGCCACTCAGGGCAAAATCTACTAACAGAATCGCATTTTTAGTGACTAATCCCATCAGCAAAACTATGCCAATTAAAGCGTATAAACCTAACTCTTTTTGGGTAATTAAAAGAGCGATTAAAGTACCACCAATCGATAAAGGAAGGGAAGTTAAAATCGCTAGGGGATAGAGAAAATTGTTATACAATAAGACCAGAATCCCATAGATCGAAATAATTGCTAAACTTAACGCTCCCAAAAAACGAGCGAAGATATCGCGCATAATACGAGCATCACCAAAGGGTTCTTCTGTCACCTCTGGGGGTAGGTTTTTCATGATTGGTAAAGCGCGAATTTGTGTCACCGCACTTCCCAAAGAAACTCCCTCTAAATTAGCTCCAATATTAACCTGACGTTGACGGTTAAAGCGTTGAATTTCCGCAGGTCCACTACCTAAGCTAATTGTCGCCACCGAGTTAAGCGGTACTAACGTCCCATTACTGCTAGGAACGCGCAAATTTTGCAGAGTTTCTATCTCACTGCGTCCATCATTGGCAATTTTCACCCGGATGGGAATTTGTCGGTCAGCAAGGTTAAATTTAGCTAAATTAAACTCATTATCGCCGATTAAAGCTAAAGATGCAGTACGGGCGATCGCTCTGACCGAGACTCCCTGATCAGCAGCCCGGACAGGATCCGGTTGAATAATAATCTCCGGTTTAACTAAACTTACCCCGGAACTGACCTCGACAAAACCGGGTAAAGCTCGCATTTGTCGCTCTAATTTTTGGGCAGTTTGGGTTAAAATATCGCCATTTTCACTTTTTAAAATAATAGCGACATCCTTAGTGCTTCCTGCTCCCCCCTGCGCTCGAAAAGTCACTCTAGCCCCCGGTATCTTCTGGAAATCCCGACGGGTTTGTTCCTCAAATTGCCGTTGAGTTAGCGATCGCTGTTCCTTAGGAACCAAATTAACATATATTAACCCCGTATTTACCCGTCCCGAATCTCCCGGAATAGCCAAAACATTAGCGACGGCGGTATTTTTTTGCAGTAAACTATTCACCTGATTGGCCACGGCAACAGTATCATTCAAAGTCGCACCAGGAGGCAATTCTAGGCTTATGGTACTTAATCCAGTATCCCCAGAACTAAATAACCCTTTTGGAATCAAGGGAACTAACTGTAAACTACCGATAAAAAAGGCCAAAGCCGCCAATAAAGTCAGGATTCGATGACGTAGGGACCAAGTTAACAAACTTTTGTAGGGACGAAAACGGGGGCGCGAGGAGGGATTATTATCACCAGTTTTGAGCTTTTTCGGCTGTAGAATATAGGCACTTAACATCGGGGTGACGGTGACAGCGATCAAACTGGAAAACAAGGTAGAAACCGCCACCGTAACGCCGAAAGGTTGAAAGAATTGGCCCGGCACACCGCCCATAAAAGCAACCGGCAGGAATACCGCTATAATTGCCGCCGCACTGGCTAAAACGGCTAATCCAATCTCTTTTGAGGCATCAAAGGCCGCTTGCAGGGGTTTTTTACCCATAGCTAAATGTTGATCGATGTCCTCTACCATACACACCGCATCATCCACCAGATTACCCAAAGCTAAAGCTAAGGCCAGTAGAGTCATGCCGTTAAGGGTATAATTTAGGGACTGCATCACCCAAAAAGTCGGGAAAATGGACAAAGGCAGGGCCAAACCCGTGATAATCGTGGCGCGCCAATTGCCTAAAAATAGACCCACCGTGATCACCGTCATCATACAACCAATCAGGAGATCGCTAAGAAGGCTTTCGTAACTAGCACGAATTGAGTCAGCACGGGTAAAAATTAATTGAAATTTAATATCTTCGGGCAGTTTTTTCTTTAAATTCTCGATTTCTTGACGCACTGCTGTTTCTACCGTGACCAAGGTGCTGCCAGTCCCCCGTAAAATCGAAAAACCCACCACTGGCTGCCCATCTAAGAGGGCCATTTGTCGAGGATCACTGGAACTATCGCTAACTGTCCCTAAATTGCTTAAGGGGACGCTATCACCGTTAGGTAAAGAGATTTGATAATTTCTTAAATCTTCGATCGTTTCAGCGCTGCCGAGGGTGCGGACAGTTTGTTCACTGCCGGCGATTTCCGATCGCCCTCCGGGTAAATTAATATTAAAACTGCGAATTTGGTCATTAACCGCCGTGGCCGTGATACCGTAGGCGATCAGACGACCGGGATCTAAATCTACACGCACTTCTCGATCGACTCCCCCAACGCGATCGACTCGTGCTACCCCCGGCACTCCCGTTAAAGCGCGGCCAATTTGACGATCAACTAGATCACTTAATTCGGCGATCGATCTTTTCGGGGAGGAGATGGTATAGTTCATCACCGCACCCCCAGCAAATTCTAAACGTTGGACAATTGGATCATTAGTATCTTGGGGTAAATCCTGCCGAATTTGCGCTATGGCATTACGCACATCATTGGTAGCGCGATCGCTGTTAGTGCCAAGGATAAAGTTAACGGTGGTGGTGCTGCTGCCTTCGTTGATGGTAGAAGTAATTTGATCGATATTACCCAAAGCAGCCACCGCATCCTCGACTTTTTTGGTGACTTGGGTTTCCAATTCCTCAGGACCTGCACCCGGTTGATTAACGGTGATAATCACGGCCGGAATGTCAATATTAGGAGAGCGATCGATCCCTAATCCTAGAAAGGCAATGTATCCCATTAAGGCCATAACTAGGGAGATCAGTATCGTCGGAATGGGATTTTTGATAGACCAATTAGAAATATTAAAAGCCATAATTTCAGTTATCAGTTATCAGTTATCAGTTATCAGTGGGTAAGTTATCAGTTATCAGATGTGAGTTTTCAGTTACCGGTTATCAGTTATCAGATTTGAGTTTTAAGTTTTAAGTTTTGAGTGAGCAGTATGTATTAAGTGAGCCTGATCAAATGGCAGTTTGCTACTGTCTTTTCACCGATCACTGATTACTGATTACTGTTTACTGATCACTGATTACTGATTACTGATCGCTGATTGCTGTAATTTTGTCGCCATCACCGAGATAGGCTGCCCCTTTGACCACAATGCGATCGCCCGCTTGTAAACCGGTGAGAATTTCCACGCGGTTATTGGGCATAATTTGACCTAATTGCACAGTTTTGGCGGTAACGGTGTTATCAGGTTCCACTAAATAAACTAGAGCTTGATTATCTTTTTGAGGTAAAACTGCGGTCATGGGGACGGTTAAACTATTGCTAGTATTCGTCACGATCGCACCTCGTAAAAACATCCCCGGTTTTAACCCTGTATTGTCGGTTAAATCGACTTTAACCGTTGCCTGACGGGATGCCTCATCGACGATGGGATTAATTTCGCGCACCTGTCCCGATAATTTTAAACTGCTATTAGCATCGGAAGTGATAGTAACGGGCGCTCCGACGCGGATTAAGGGCAATTGATTCTCAGGAACCCGCAATCTTAGCTCTAAACGCCCATTTTCGATGATTTTAAAGAGAGCATTTTGACCGTTGGTGGTGTCCCCGATGCGGCCATTTCTTTCGGCAATTTTGCCACTAACTGGAGAAATCAGGCGCGTCTCGTTTAATTGGGCGTTAACAATGGCTAAACGGCTTTGAGCTTCCGCTAATTGGGCTGTAGCTTGGGCGATCACCTCGGGACGATTGCCGGCTTGCAATTGTGCCAGTTGCTGCTCTGCTTCTCCTAAACGGGATTGGGTCTGTTGTACGATCGCCGCTTTGTTTCTTTCTTCGTTGAGGACTTCATCGAGACGATCCCGGGCGATCGCTCCTTCCGCTTCTAAACTTTGGTTTCTCTGGACCCGTTTTTTAGCCAAATCCCAATCCGATCGAGCTTGACTAATTTCGGCTTTTATGCGTTGAATAGTTTGTTTAGCTCCAGCGATCTCCTCTTTACGGCTCCCCGCTTGCAATTCTGCCAAACGCGCTCGGGATTGGGCGACATTTGCCTGTGCTTGGGTTAATTGCGCTTGTAGGACGGTATCATCGAGACGAGCCAAAATTTGACCCTGGCTAACGATATCACCCTCATCGACAAAGATTTCTTTGATTTGTAGTCCCGTCGCTTGGGAAAGAATCGGGATTAATTCATCGGCTGCCACGCTTCCAGTCGCTTTCAGGGTGCGGGCCACGGGAGTGGATTCTACCCTAGTGGTGGTTACTGTTTGTGCTGGTGCCTCATTTTTTGCCGCTACGGGCTGAGTATTGGGGTTTTGGGCTGTTTGGGGTCGATTAGCGAAACGAGTCGCCCCCAGGGTCAATAAAACCCCCAATCCCACACCGATAAATAAACCCTTTCCTCCCGATAGCCAAGAGTTGGTTTTTGTCGGTTTTGGCGAGTATTCGGGTTTCTCTGGCTCAATTTCGGGTTTAAATGCGATAACTTCGGGAACTAGCGAATTATCGGCTGAATGCTGGTTATTTTCTAGGGTATCTGGCCGCACGGTCTGCCCTCTCGGTAGATTTTGGATAAAATGTTAAGTTTTGTATCCATTTATAATCTAACGGAAAAAGGTCACGGGTGGGGAAAGTGAGAAAGTGGACTTGCTGTAAAAATCCCAAATTGTCCTGGTTGGTGAGGAATCAGTAGTTAGGAGACTCCGAGACAGGAGAATTAAGAATGAGTAATAATCAATTAAATGGTTTATTTAGAGATTTTCTGCCAGTTAATCTGGCTCTCCCCTACTTGTGGTCATAAGAAAAAGTTATGAAAAAGTCAGAGATCCAAATTTTCTTGGCCCATGCCAGTGAGGACAAACCAGCAGTTTTGGCACTGTATGACCGCCTCAAGCAAGCGGGATATAAACCTTGGTTGGATAAAAAAGACCTGATTCCGGGTCAAATTTGGCGAGATGAAATTCCGAAAGCGATTAAAGCTAGTCAGATTTTTCTGGCCTGTCTGTCAGGGAAATCGGCTAATAAACAGGGATACATCCAACGGGAGTTGAGGATTGCACTTGATACCTTCGGAGAGATGCTACCGGGGACAATTTTTTTTATCCCCATGAGGTTAGAAGAATGCGAAATTCCTGATCTGCGACTTGCAGAAGTTGGCTTGAATCTGCGAGATATTCACCGGCTTGATTATTGGGAAGAAGACGGATTTGAACAACTAGAAAGAGCAATTGGCTATCAGTTCAAGCTTGAACCAGAAGAGCCAAAACAACCGGTAATCGTTCCAGAAGAGCCAAAACAACCGTTATCAGTATTTAACTTTGAGGTGGTGCGAGTAAATGCGAAGGGTGAGCAAATCAAAAAAGAGTCGAAACAGTCCCAATATTTCAGGGAAGATTTGGGCAACGGCATCACCTTAGAAATGGTCGCCATTCCGGAGGGAACTTTCCTGATGGGAACAGAAGACGAGGAAATCGAAAAACTGGTTAAAAAATTTAATTGGGAAGGATTTAGAAAGGAAAGACCACAACATCGAGTAACCGTTTCTTCTTTCTACATGGGACGTTATCCCATCACCCAGGCCCAGTGGAAAGCGATCGCCGCAACCGCTAAAATAGATATCGACCTGGAGACAAACCCTTCTAGCTTCAAAGGGGATGAGCTACCCGTAGAAAGCGTCAACTGGTATCAAGCAACGGAATTTTGTAAACGACTATCAAGGGAAACAAAACGGGAGTATCGACTACCGAGTGAAGCGGAATGGGAGTACGCTTGTCGTGCTGGAACCACCACCCCATTTTACTTTGGGGAAACCATTACCGGGGAATTGGCCAACTACCGTGCCAGCGAAACCTACGCCGAGGAAGCGAAGGGAGAACATCGAGGAGAAACGACTCCCGTGGGACAGTTTCCCCCCAATGCCTTCGGACTCTACGATATGCACGGCAATGTCTGGGAATGGTGCGCCGATACTTGGCACGATAATTATGACGGTGCGCCGACGGATGGCAGTGCTTGGATAGAAAATGGGAATGATAATCGTTCTCTTCTGCGGGGCGGTTCTTGGCACAACCCCCCTCTGTTCTCCCATTCCGTTTACCGCAGCGGCAAAGTTAGGCGCGACGAAATCGGCAGCACCATCGGTTTTCGGGTGGTGTGCGGTGCTGGGAGGACTCTGTAACCCTTTTCCCCTTTTTTTCCCTTTTTACCCTTATTCCCTATTTTTTCTTTTTTCTTTTCTTTCCCGCCCTTAGGCGGGTCGATTTTGTAGGGGCGAACTGTGGTCAGTGAGTTTATCGAACTGCGTTCGTCCGCCGGCAATAATCGGGTTAATCACGGGATTGGGGTTTTTTGGGGTTTTTTGGTGGGGGTTGGGCGCACGCAGTGCGCCCCTACGGGTTTTGGGGGGGTTGGGTTTTTTGGGGTTTTTTGGTGGGGGTTGGGCGCACGCGGTGCGCCCCTACGCGTTTTGGGGGGGTTGGGTTTTTTGGGGTTTTTTGGTGGGGGTTGGGCGCACGCGGTGCGCCCCTACGGGTTTTGGGGGATTTGGTTTTTTTGGGGTTTTTTGGTGGGGGTTGGGCGCACGCGGTGCGCCCCTACGGGTTTTGGGGGGGTTGG
>NZ_JADBUZ010000202.1:0-25759 GCF_020245305.1 Microcystis sp. M20BS1
GGAGCAGATATTAATGGTTCCTTAAATATTGGAAGAAAGGTAGTCGGAGAGGCCGCCTTTAGCGGGAATCCGATAGAGAGGTTCGTAGTTAACCCAGTACGGGTCAAAGCGTACAAAGCTAATTCTAGATGCAATATTTGCCTACAGAATTAGTAACTATTAGATAAAGTCTCTCCAGGAGAAGTGATTGAAGTTGCAGGCTCCTGAAAGTTGTGTTGGCGAAAGCAGCATAACTCCGCATCCCTGAGGATATCTCGATCCCAAATCACGGGAATCTGCTGTTTCTTCTCGACAAATAGCCCGAATTCCCACGGGTAAAGTCGGTAAACCCATTTCTAACACCCGACGCATCACACAGGCGTGGTTATGGTGGGAGCCTTCGTACTCAAAACGCATATCGCCATGGGCATCAATTTGAACCACGGTAAAAGGTTCCGATTAAGCTTGCTGGTAATCTTGTACTACTCTCGTGGTGATAGCCTGTTCACCCCCGACGGCGACGACAAATTTATCATCGGCAATTATTGGTTTCCTGCGGGCGATAATCTGGAAATATAGCCATCAGTTGGGCTGCTTCATATTGCTGTAACAAAAAACAATTATCCCCCGATAGCGATCGCTAAAGGTCGAATAATTATCAATTTTTGTCAAGGGGTGCGGTCAGATCTAAGAATCATCGCTAGAAAGAATGAGCCTAATTGTCAGGAATTTAGTTAAACAAGGTTTTTGGCAATATACTAATCTGGCTAACAAGCTTTTGGGCGTGATATAGGGAAAAGTTCTGGCGATAGTTGACCCATATCGTTACTCTGGAGATTGTTATACAGAAAGTTGACCTATAATATGTGGTTAGGCGTTTGAACACCCTCCACTCTCTCTTTGGTCCGAAATCATGAATTGAACAAATTTACTGGGGACTTAAGCATGACTACATCTGAAAGCGCCCGCTATCTTATGGCAAGAACGAACTTAGCATTTGAGCATCCTGAACTTGCAGCCTCTCTAGGGGATGCTGCCAAATGTTGGTCTTGTAAAATTGGGCTAAACGTAGGCTTGGGCGCAGTCATTGCTGCTGCAATTGCGGCGGCAGTTGCTACTGGCGGACTTGCCCTTATTCCAGAAGTTGCTGTGATTGCTGCGGCTACTGGTCTTTCAGAGGCAGTAGTGGTGGAAATTTTATCAAGTGTTGTTGGTGGAACAGCAGCTGTAGAGCTTATGATTGAAGAACTCTGTAAAGCTATGGGGGCATATAATTAGAGAGATCCCCTATATAATGGTAATTCTATGGGGTAAAACTTTTGGCTTGAGGGGTGTGGCAATTTTGTATTATGAGGATTTATTTTGATATGTGCAGCTTGCAACGCCCACTTGATACCAAGACGCAAATTCGAGTTGCTGTTGAAGCTGAGGCTATTCTCAATGTCATCTCATTGTGGGAAGCTGGGCAATTTGAGTTAGTTTCTTCACAAGCCTTAATGTTTGAAGCTGAACAAATTACGCCTTCTCCAAGAAAAGCATATATTTTAGAAGCGTTATCGAAGGCAGACTTATTTCTCCAACCAAATAAGCAAATCGAAGAACGAGCGCAAGTGTTTGTCAACTCAGGTATCAAACCACTTGATGCATTGCATTTAGCTTTTTCGGTTGAGGCAGAAGCAAATTATTTCTGTACATGCGACGATAGATTTTTGAGACGGGCTAAAGAAGTTGATACTTTGCAGACCAAAGTTGTTTCTCCTCTTGAACTGATTACGGAGCTATCGCAATGAGCAGTCAAACAAAATCCCTGAGCGAAATTACGCAGCAAGCAATTCAAGTCCTATCTAAAGAAATTGGCATTGCCAGTACAGTACGTTTTCTAAATCAGTTTTCAACTGGGTATGGCAACTATACAGAAGAACGCGAAAGTCTATTCAAAGACTTAACACTAGATGAGATTTTGAAGCGTATGCAAGACACCTAACAATTCAAATTCAGCGGAAGGTCAGGAGATATTGGTGCTGAGTTAGACGTCCTCTGCCGCCGCTTATCTTAGCCGTTATACTGAATCGGTTTTTAATAGCATGATTAACTCCCAATCCCACTTGAAAAACCCGCTCCCTTCTCCACACTGCTGTAACAAAAAACAATTATCCCCCGATAGCGATCGCTAAAGGTCGAATAATTATCAATTTTTGTCAAGGGGTGCGGTCAGATATAGGAATCATCGCTAGAATAAGCCTAATTGTCAGGAATTTAGTTAAACAGGGTTTTTGGCAAGATGCTAATCTGGCTAACAAGCTTTTGGGCTTGATATAGGGAAAAGTTCTGGCGATAGTTGACCCATATCGTTACTCTGGAGATTGTTATGCAGAAAGTTGACCTATAATATGTAGTTATATTTTCAAGAGAAGAGAAGAGAAAAAATGTTATCAACACTTCTAAGTAAAGCCGTACAAAAAGCTCAAGAACTGCCAGAAGCAATTCAAGACGAACTGGCAGAGCAGTTTATTGAAGACATCGAAAATGAAATCCAATGGCAAGAAACATTATCTAAACCCCAAGACAGCTTAATTCTCAAAGAACTTGCTCAGAAAGCTATTGCGGATTCAGAAAACGGACAGACTGAAGAAATGGGATTTGATCAGCTATGAAGTCGGAACTAAATCCAGATTTCGTCGGCTTATTTCAACAGCTACCAGAAAGAGTGAAAAGAACAGCCAGAAAAAATTACAAGTTATGGAAAGATAACCCAAGTCATCCAAGCTTAGAATTTAAGGGGGTCAATCAAGAAGACCAGATCTGGTCAATCAGAGTCGGTATAGGTTGGAGAGCGCAAGGGAAGAATCAAGAGTAAGAATGTAATTGTTTGGTTTTGGATAGGCTCTCACCCAGAGTATGACCAATTGTTAAAGAAGTTGTGAACCAAGAAACCTAACAAATCACCGCACCCGAAATAATAGTGAAATTTTGTGACAAAGTGCAGTCATATTTAAGAATCTTTGCTATAACTTTGGAAAGCTTCTGTGATAAGTTTCCTTAAAGGAGATTGTTTGCAGTAAGCTAATCTGGCTAACACGCTCTTGGGGTTAATATAGGGAAAAGTTCTGACGATTGCGCCTAAATGGAGTGATATACCGAAAGTTGACCCATATCGTTACTCTAGAGAGTTTTACACAAAAAGTTGACCTATAATATGTAGTTAGGATGCAACCGTGAATTAAAACTATCTACAGATAAAAATACTCTATGGAATATATTTCATCAGCTTTGCGCTTGGAATTTCGGGAATTTTGCGTTGATCTAGTTCTGCGTCAGATTGATGACATTTTCCAAATGGCTGGTATTCAACCACGTCAATCTGCACGTGTTGTTAATGGTGCGAGACGTTCACGTGTCGAGGAATACTATGCATCTATAGACTGGACTGACTTAACGGATACTCAAAAATTCTTGAAAGTCATAGGATTAGTGTTGTCACAATCCTATATTTCTGACGAGCAAAAAGAATTTATACGAGATACATGTATAAAAGAGGGCTTGGTTGTTGATGGGCAACAAGTCCAACTTCCGCAAATAATATCTCCCGATGCACCTGATGATTTGTTTGTGCATCAATTTCCTGGTGGGCTTCCTTTTGGATTGGTCAAACCTGAGTTTGCTATAACTGCTAAAGAAGGTAAGCAATCACTGAAATTTGAATTGAAATCTGGAATAGGTATTATTTGGCGGGATGTGTATCCAAATTTTGATTTTCCAACTTTTCAAGCTGCTTGTGGAATTAACTCGGAAACAAACTTGGCACTAAAGAAAGCTCTTTTTGCCATGAATCAAACCGAATGTGAAAAAACATTTTTCCAGTCATATGCCAAGTATTTCGGTATGGCTGATAACCATATACCAATTTTGATTCCACAAGCCTGGATACAATGGCATTCGTCATCGAAAAAGGTTTTGCAAGCTTCGGGAAGTTCCCTGGCAAAAGAACTGTATCGTGTAGATTTCGTCGCATTTTGGAATAATCATAGATATGCGATATTGATTGACGATATTAGTCACTACGCGATAAAGCATGGCAATCAGTGGATAGCTGATGAGAAAACGTACTCAAAACGTCTAGAGGAAGACCGAACATTACAAGTAGAGGGGTGGAAGATTTTTAGAGTGAGTAATTGGGAGGTCAGGCAGAATAAAGTGGGTGAAATAGTTACTGACTTACAGAAATTCATTGGATTTTAATCGGGCTGAAGAGCAGCCTAACAACGCCCATGCACTCCGACCACAAACCTTTCAGTGCGATCGCCGATCTTGTAGGGTGCGTTCCCCAATGTAACTTCTACCGCTCCAGCGATCGATTTTTGGGGAACACACCATGCACATTGATTGAAACTGGGCGTTGCAGAATCAAGGTATGAATGCCAACTGTGCATCGTATCCAAAAGTTAGTTTGGATCTAGGTTTTAAAAATCCCACAAGAGAAGATTCATATCTCAAATCAGCAACGCCATGCAACGCCTTTTAACCTTCGATTCTAATTTTTTCTTTTATCGAATTAACGATTCCGAAGCATTTGAGGTGATCGATCTATACAATTGATAGATTTAAATGATGTTGATCATGGAATAATTCCGATTTAATCATTTCTAACTAATAAGATTGAGCTGCTCTGTTTACTCACTTAAACTAGCAGTTTCTAGCCATTTTTTACCCATTTCAATGGGAATACCGAGGGGAGGACAGAGGATTTTAATTAATTCAATTCCTCCCGTGATTAAAATGCTTCTTAAGCGAGAATTTTTCTTGATTTCTGCGTCAACTTGTGCGACAAAAGTTTGTTTTTCAATTTCGGTATTAGTGGGATAAGTTTGGGTAAGTTGGCTGATAAGTTGTTGGATTTCTTGGGCGGCTTCAGCTAAATTTTGGGGTGTGGCGTAATTATGTTGAACTGCTTTTTGATCTCCTTGCACCGTATCGGCAAAGTTAGCAATATTTGCTCCACGAAGGTCATATTTAGGAGTTTCTGACATAGGATTAAAAGATTGAAGATTACTGATGAGAATTAGGGTTTGCGGCAAAAAGTACGGGTGAAGCATTCGGATAGAAAATCTCCGGTTTCACCGATAGGTTATTGCCCGAATGCTTCGCCCCTACAGGACGCGGGCCGATGAAGACGCAAGGTTTTGAAGCACGATTCTCTCAAAATCTTGCACCTGTTTCGCAAGAAAAGCCACAAAACCCCTATCTTGCCTACATTTCACATTTATTCAGCAAGCCCTAATTATAGCATCCATAATGGCAAAACTGACACCATTTCTCTGAATGAAAGCGATACGTCGAATTCAAGTCCCCCTTTTCAAGGGGGATTTAGGGGGATCAAAATAAGGATTGAGCGGCTTTAATCCGAATACTTGGGTTCTTGTCTGTGAATAGTCTTTTGGCAAGAGTTCTGATAATTAAATCGAGGGATTCTGTACTCAATTTCATATCAGTTTACTGCATAACGAGAGCCAATTTTACCGAGGGCATCAACAGCACTGAAACGAACGCTATCATCTTCATCGGAACAAACATTTACTAGATAAGGAATAACATCTTCTAGTCCAATTTCACCTAAAGCAATTGTGGCTGTGACACGAACTTTTACTTCCGTATCTTGTAGGGATTGAATGAGATAGGATATTGCTTTTTCACTACCAATTTTTCCGAGAGATTCCGCCGTGATTATCCGAATATCGGGATTAGTATCAGATAAGCAGGAAGCTAGATAAGGAATTGCGGATTCATTGCCAATTTCTCCTAAAGCTCGAATCAGATTTAGGCGAACATTAAGATCATTTTCTCCTATTAAATGGGATACTAAGGTGTCGGCAAGGCTGCTATTGCCAATTTTGCCCAAGGCTTCGGCAGCTTTAGCGCGGATCTGGGGGAGAGAATCGTTGAGTTTATTCAATAAAGTATTGATGGCGATTTGGGTGTTATTAAGTTGCTGAACCATGTTATTTTTCCTCTGGGTTATTGTTATTAGGTTGCTGGGGATAATTCTGTTGGTTTCCTTGCACATTATGAGCTAAATTGCCAATGGTAGCTCCTCTTAAATCATAGGTAATAGATGATAGGGATGCGTTTTTTTCAGAAGAAGTAGGAATATTTTGACTATCCTCTGCAAGTTTAGTTTCTACTGCTTTAATCATAGCTGCAAATTCCGATTGGCGGTGTAAGTTGATATCGAGAGTATTCATATCCTTAAGAATGTCGGTTAGATTATCAATATTGTCCCTGATTTCATCATACAAGTTTAATGTCGCCATGATACTATTAGTGTTAACTAAATCAAGTTGTTTGTATTTGGCTTGTAGTTTTGCTTTTTCGTCTTCCCAATATTTCAGGTAGTCTATGCGCTCGAAGTCTTTATGAATTCTGGCATCTGGTAAAATAATCGGGAATATTCTTTGATAAAAGTCACCATTTCTGGCAATTTCTACTAATTCAAACATACAGTTTTCTGATTTTAAGTATCTATCGCTGATGACGACGACGACACATTTCCCCTGTCCAATTTGCCGCATAAAGTTTTTGATGGAGTCTTTATAGGTGGTGTGGGTTTTATCCCGAATAATCTCAATTCCTTTAGCGGCAAAAGCTTGGACGAGTTGATTAGCCATTTCGTTGCTGTCTTCTTGCCAGTTATAGGAGATGTAAACTTGTTGATTCATGGGTTGGGAGAGGGGGTGATAGTATTTAAGTTTGTTTTGAATTGTGTCTAGTGCTTCTCTAGCTTCAGAGAGAGTATCGCCATTATTTAATGTGACAAAATCAGGATTTTTTAGGCATTTGATAAGTTCAGTCATCGCTGTTTTTGAGCCAATTTTACCCAAAGCCTCGGCTGCCTTCCAACGAACAGAAAAATAAGAGTCTTTTAAAGCCTTGAGTAATCCCGGAATGGCTGTTTCTGAGCCAATGTTACCCAAAGCCTCGGCTGCCTTCCCACGAACATACTCATTAGGGTGTTCTAAAGGCTTGAGTAACTCCGGAATAGCCGCTTCCGAGCCAATATTACCCAAAGCTAAGGCTGCGTTCCCACGAACATCCTCATCAGAGTGTTCTAAAGCCTTGAGTAACTCCGCAATCGCTGTTTCCGAGCCAATCTTACCCAAAGCCTCGGCTGCGTTCCAACGAACATACCCATCAGAGTGTTCTAAAGCCTTGAGTAACCCCGCAATGGCTGTTTCTGTGCCAATATTACCCAAAGCCTCGGCTGCGTTCCAACGAACATACCCATCAGAGTGTTCTAAAGCCTTGAGTAACCCCGCAATGGCTGTTTCTGTGCCAATATTACCCAAAACCCAGACTGCGTTCCCACGAACATACTGATTAGAGTGTTCTAAAGCCTTGAGTAACACCGGAATGGCTGTTTCTGAGCTAATCTTAGCCAAACCCGCGGCTGCCTTCCAACGAACATACCCATCAGAGTCTTCTAAAGCCTTGAGTAACACCGGAATTCCTTCTTCTGAGCCAATCTTACCCAAAGCGAAGGCTGCACTCCTACGAGCATTCCTATCAGAGTTTTCTAAAGCCTTGAGTGACCGAGGAATTGCTGTTTCTGAGCCAATTTTACCCAAAGCGAAGGCTGCCTTCCCACGAACATCTTTATCAGAGTGTTCTAAAACCTTGAATAACCCCGCAATGGCTGTTTCTGAGCCAATTTTACACAAAGCCACGACTGCGTTGCTACGAACATCTTTATCAGAGTCTTCTAAAGCCTTGAGTAACCCCGCAATGGCTGTTTCTGAACCAATCTTACCCAAAGCCTCGACTGCCTTCCAACGAACAGAAAAATAAGAGTCTTTTAAAGCCTTGAGTAATCCCGCAATGGCTGTTTCTGTGCCAATCTTACCCAAAGCCTCGACTGCGTTCCCACGAACATCCTCATCAGAGTCTTTTAAAGCCTTGAGTAACTCATTAACAACTTGATTAGACTTTGTTAATCCCAATAACTCCACCTTAAACCGTTTCGGCACATCCAACCCAAGCACTAACCCCACTGTCTGCTTTTGAAACTTAAAGTTGACTTCTCCTGCTAACCTCGCTCCTAATTTTAAATCAATCTCTAACCCTAACTTAACCACCCGTTTTGCTTGGGTTTCATTATCCAATAACCCCAACAGCAACGCCATAGGTTCCGTCCATTTGAGATAATTCAAATAGTCCCACTGTAACTGCTCATCACTGAGATGGGGTAACTTTTTCTTTAATTCCTCAGCCGTGTAATATTCTTGAATCAGTTGATGGCGAAAAGCAATTTTATCATTACCTTCTAGGTGAATTAGATGATATTTCAATAAATCTTCTAGCCATTCCAAAGCAGTATTATCAGGATAAGAAATTTTGCCCTGTAAAAACTCTATTAATATCTCCTCTGCTTGATTCTTAGAAATAGATAACTTTATCTCCGTTGGGTTTTCACCAGTTGTCATCGTCCACGCCAAATGTTGCAGTAGTCGATTTTGCCAGAGATGCAAATCCTCTGAAATTTTAACTCCTTTGCGTATGTCAATTTTTTTTGTAAAATCTCGGAAAACTAAGCCCAAATTAGCAGGAATTTTGTTCTGATTATCATCAAAAACTGAACAAAGCATCGACAAAAGTAGAGGAGTTTCTCCCAATTCCTTGAGACGATTTCCCAACTGTTTAAGCATTTCTTCGCCTTTTTCAGGCAAATAGGCCTTGACAAAATCCCGCATCTGTGGTTCAGTCAGGGGGAGCATTTCCAGCTTTTTTTCAATGTTTAAGTCGTCGCTGCCTAAATCCCTTGTGGTGAAAATCATCGGAATTTCTGCATACTGCTGGCGAAAGTTTTTTAAATTCTGTCGTGCAGTATCTGAGGGCAATTCATTGATACCATCAAATAATAATAATGGGCTAAAATTCTGATTTTCTAACAGCCAACTTTCTAGGGTATTACTATCAATAATTAATTTATGGCGTTTCAGGAATTGTAAAATTAAATCAAGAATTGAGGTTTCATACAAGCGTAATTCGATGAGAATGGGAATTTGAATGATTTTAGCCTGATTTTGTTGATTTAGGCGCAAGCTTTGCGCCCCTACGGATTCTTCTAATAATAATCTGGCTAAAGCGGTCGATTTTCCTGAACCGGGACGACCTTTTAAAAGAACGTGATTAGTCGCATATTCGCGTAAAAGTTTTAAAACTTTTTCGGGTTTTTCTGGTCTTTCTGCTCTTTCTTGTCGGTTTTGTGGTTCTTTTTCAATCGTCTGTACCTGCAAATCCATTAAAGGTGCAGTTTTCGACGGGCGTGTTTTTCCCTCTACGTCCGTGAGGGTGTAAAATGTCTCCCACTGGGCGTACTTTTCCGAGTCCGAGATTGATTTGAGATAGGGAGTCCAGTCAATCATTGATGCTGTCTGTTAGTTCGAGAAGGAACCCCGATTAAACTTTCTAATATTTTAATTGTAGGCTAAGAAGATTTGTTCATGACTTACAAGATAGAATCGGAGTAGAGGTTATCTTATTTTTGTTTTCCTAATTGTTGGGCTTTATAAAAAGTTTCTAAACTGTGACTATCCCCGACAAAACGCCAGTGCCAGGGTTCATAATTAATACCCTGGGGATTATTTTCAGGGAAAGATAACTCGAAACTATACTGGGCAGCGTTATTTTGCAACCAACGAAAAGCGGCAGTATTAGCAAAACTGCTACTTAAATTCGTTGCGGGAGCGTGACCATCGCCAATATCGATCGCATAACCAGTATGATGTTCGCTGTAACCCGGAGGTGCGCTCACTTCTGCTCGTTTGCGGGTTTCCTGATTGCGTTGTTTTTTAACTTCAAAAAAGAGCTTTTCTTGGGTTGCTTTCGATCGAAATGCGGAAATCGGCATTAAAATCACCCCCGACCTTCTCGCGTCACTCTGCATCTGGATAAAAGCCTTGGCTGCTGCCTTCCTTAAACGCATAGCACCATCCCCAGTAATAGGGGCTAATTCCGTCTCCGGGGCCTCTTGATAGGGTAAATGACCTAGAATGTTCTCAATGGGGCTAGGAGTGGCTTTAATCAGGGGGGAGGGGTTAATAACCGGTTTTTTTACGGTAGCAGGGGGACGATTCAAGACTGCTATGGCAATTAGGCCAGTTCCCACTAGAGCAAGTAAACCGCTTGCGATCGCTATTAGACCATTAGGATTAGTAGTTTTTCTGTACTGGCTGTCCCGCAAAGCTTCGGGAATATCATCGATCGGTTTCACGGTTTACTTACCCTCCTGCACCATAATTACATTATTCCCCGGCCACTCCATCTTGACGAGCAGCGTGTTGAACGGCGGCGGCCACAGCCGTAACTACACGACCATCAAAAACCGAGGGAATAATATTCTCTCGATTGAGATTAGCAGGAGTGATCAGAGAAGCGATCGCTTTGGCCGCTTCCAGATACATATTATCGGTGATTGCCCTAGCGCGACAGTCCAGGGCCCCGCGAAATAATCCGGGGAAAGCGAGAACGTTGTTAATCTGATTGGGATAATCGCTGCGTCCGGTAGCCACCACGGCCACCAAATCATTGATTAATTCCGGTTGAATTTCGGGAATCGGATTAGCCATGGCAAAGACGATCGCATTTTTAGCCATTCCCTTGACCATTTCGGGAGTCAACACCCCCGGTACGCTCACCCCCAGGAAGACATCAGCGCCTTTGAGAGCATCCCCTAGCTTACCACTGGCAGCCACGGCCCAAGCTTGTTTTTCTGGGGTTAAATCGTCCCGGTTTTGGGAGAGGATACCAAGGGAATCACAGAGGATTATATCTGTGGCTCCTGCGGTTTTAAAGAGAGTAGCGATGGCGATTCCAGCCGCACCTGCACCATTAATGACGATTTTGACTGTATCAAGCGATTTTTTGACAAATTTGAGGGCATTAATCAGGGCAGCCAGGGAAACGATCGCTGTACCGTGTTGATCATCGTGGAAAACGGGAATATTTAATTCCGCTCGCAGACGTTTCTCGATTTCAAAACAGCGGGGAGCGCCGATATCCTCTAGGTTAATACCCCCAAAAACCGGAGCGATTCTTTTGACGGTTGCGATGATTTCTTCGGGGTCCTGGGTGGCTAAACAGATGGGAAAAGCATCAATTCCAGCGAATTCCTTGAATAACATCGCTTTCCCTTCCATGACTGGCAAGGCAGCCTCTGGCCCGAGATTTCCTAATCCTAATACCGCGCTACCATCGGTCACTACAGCGACGGTGTTGCCCTTGATGGTCAATGAGTACACCAGTTCGGGTTGGTGAGCGATAGCGGTGCAGATGCGACCAACTCCGGGGGTGTAGGCCATTGCCAGGTCATCTTGGGAGGTGAGGGGAATACGACTCTCAATGGAGATTTTACCCCGACGATGGAGATCGAAGGTGCGATCGGAAACTTTGAGCAGTTTAACATCCGGTAGAGCTTTAACCGCGGCGATAATCTGTTCCGCTTGGTCGGTACTAGCGGCATCAACCATAATCTCGCGGGTGCTAATCTTTAAATTGCGTTCGATTAGAGAAATTTGCCCTAAATTCCCCCCCACATCGGCGATCGCATTGAGGACAGAAGCGAAGGTTCCCGCTTGATTGGGGATTTCTATCTTGAGACTTAAACTATAGCTAGGATTGGGCGTTAAATGAACCATGCTGAAGGCTTCCAATACTGATAAATATTGATTATCTTCTATCTGTGAGAGACTTTGGTATCTAATCGTGCAGTTTCTTTAGCTATTATGATATCTGTGGTCATAATACCAGTGGAGCGGGGTGTGGGGTGTGGGGAGATGGCAAATTAGGTTAGACTTCATCTTAATGAGAAAGACTGTAAATATGACTAGAGAATTATATCCAGCGATCGATCCCTATTGTACTGGTTACTTAAAAGTATCGGCTCTCCACACAATTTATTATGAAGAAGTGGGCAATCCCCAGGGTAAACCGGTAGTATTTCTCCATGGCGGGCCCGGAGGTGGTATTGAAGGGATTTATCGTCAGTATTTCGATCCGCAGAAATGGAGAATTGTCCTTTTTGATCAACGGGGTTGCGGTAAAAGTACCCCTCACGCTGAGTTAAAAGAAAATAACACTTGGCTGTTAGTGGCAGATATCGAAAAACTACGAGAATTATTAAAAATCGAGCGCTGGGTAGTTTTTGGCGGTAGTTGGGGAAGTACCCTATCTTTAGCCTACAGTCAAACCCATCCCGAACGCTGTTTAGGCTTAATTTTGCGCGGAATTTTTCTACTGCGAGAAAAAGAATTAAAATGGTTTTATCAAGAGGGAACCAGTTATATTTTTCCCGATATTTGGCAGAATTATTTAGCACCTATTCCCCCAGAAGAAAGGGGTGATTTGCTCGCCGCTTATTATCGGCGCCTGACTAGCGATAACCCCCAAATCCGTCTAGAAGCTGCCAAAGCTTGGTCAATTTGGGAGGGAAGTACCAGCAAATTAATTCCTGCGGACAATTTAATCGAGAGATTCGGTCAGGATAATTTTGCCGAAGCTTTTGCACGCATTGAATGCCATTATTTTGTCAATAAGGGTTTTTTAGAAACGGATAACCAACTGATCGAAAATGTTGATAAAATTCGTCATATTCCTGCGGTTATCGTGCAAGGACGTTATGACATTGTTTGTCCGATGATTTCTGCTTGGGAATTACATCAAGCTTGGCCGGAAGCGGAATTGATCATTGTTCCCGATGCGGGACATTCGATGACAGAAGTGGGAATTCGTAGTGCTTTAATTGAGGCTACCAATAAATTTGCTCATTTATAGATAAGCTAATCATGGTGATTATTTTGCCAAATTTGTTCGTAGGCTTTTTCCATATCTATGGTAAATTGTTTGGCATTCCAGAGGGGAGATGTATGACGAGATTGACGTAATTGATAACGGACTTCTTCCCGCAAATTTTGATCTAATCCTAGCTTAATTCCCCACTGCACATATTCCTCCTCACTCCAAGCTATACCCTGACTAATGCCAGCATTTTTCATAAAAGTATAGCTATTGCGGGCTGCGAATTGTTCACCAACCCTAGTGACTAAAGGAATCCCCATCCAGAGGGTTTCTAGGGTTGTGGTAGCACCACTATAGGGATAGGTATCGAGAATTATATCAGCAATTCCTAGATTAGCGCGATGGGTTTCCTCATGCAAATCATTGGGCAAAAATCTTAATCTATCTTGACTAATTCCCAATTCGTCAGCACTTTTGAGAAATAATTCTCGAATGGTTTCTTTGTCGGCAAAACCTTTGATTAAAAGATAGCTATTAGGAACCTGTTGAAGAATCTGCAATTGCAGATAAATCATGTTTAAGGTGCGTTTTAATCCCGATTGCACGGTCAGATAAATAATAGCGTCATCGGGAATATTTAAATCAGTTCTTCTCCTAGTGGGAACACCCACTTCAAAACCATCTACAGATAAATAAGAGTTAGGAAGTCGGATGATTTTTTCTGAATAAATTTCTTCAGCATTTTCGGGTAAAACGTAGTTATCGGCAATAAAATAATCAATCGCAGGGATTCCCGACGCATCTAATCCTAACCAAGTTACTTGTATAGGTGCGGGTTTTAAGGCCATTACTAGATAAGTTGTATTATTGGTTAAGCTATCAATATCCACTAAAATATCTAAGTTATCTTGACGAATTTGGGCAGTTATCTGTTCAATTTTTGCTGGCAAGTTATAGCTATAATCTGAGTTATTTATAAACCATTTTTCAGTAATTTCGTCCGCTGCTTGGTTGACAAAATAGGTGTAAATTTCAAATTTATCTCGATTATGATAGTGAAATAACCAGCGACTTAACCAACCCACAGAATGACGACGGAGAGTATGGGCAATATAACCAATTTTTATTTTTCTTGCTGGAGATTTTGGAGAAGAAACAGGAGCAATATAGTTATAGCGGGTTCTTACATCTGCTTGAAAAATTTCCGCTAGTTTACTTTGTAAATAGCGATTGATTTTCGGATTATCTTGATAGTAGGGAAGACAGATAGTAACTCCTAAAATAGAGTCAATAATAAAAGGACGTGCATTAAATTGTTTAGCATTAATTTGTCCCTCGATTAGTTGTATTAATTCATCAATAAATTTAGGTAAATTTCCCCAGTCTCCTTTAGCTTGTAAAATACCAATTACTAGAGAAATTCCCAAGAGCTTTTCAGTGGTTGTCTGGCAACTTTTATAAAAATTATCAGCAATTTCTAGAGATTTTTTATAGTCAACAGTGGTGGTTTTATAAAGATTAAACAAACTATTTTGTAGGTATAAATCCTCTGGGAGAAAGCGCAAACAAAGCTCTACCAAATTAATAGCAAATACACTTTGCTTTTGTTGATAAGCATAATTGACAATTGCTGAGATAACTTTGGTTGCAATTATTTCTGGATTATTGATATGTAAGGCTGCTAATTCTAAAAAGTGGATGGTATCAGTACAGGGGTAGATTAAAACTTTTTCCGTCACTCGCAGCAGTAAATCAAGATTAATTGCTGCTGTAGCTGTATTCTCTAACAGTTCAAATACACACCAATCATGGCACTTTTCCATCGCAAAAATTTGGAATTGTATTTCTAATTCCATCAGATGCAGGAGATTATTTAAAAAACTAGGATTAAGGTTTTGTAGATGCAATCGAATTAGATAACTTGTCTCTAGTCTTTGGGAATTTTCTTGTCTGGTTGCCTCTGCATCTAAGATTTGAGTTAAAGTTTCTATCCACCCCGATAATTCTGATTCAGCTGCTTGACTCAACACCAGTAACCAAGTAGCTTGTGCGTCTTCTTCTCTATCTTGCAAAAGATAGGATAATCCTAGATACCAATAATGACTAATTTCTAGGGTTTCTCTTTCTATCAGTTCTTCGTAAAACTGACTAACAATATCGTATTGATTGTTTTCTAAAGCGGTTTTAACTTCATTTTGCCAAGACATGATTTAATTCTCCCTGATTAACTTTCACAATAGATTTGCCACATTTGACGATAGGCATTTTCCACATTTTTAGTAAACTGACGTGCATTCCAAATCGGTGAAGTTTTTCTAGATTCATCTAATTTAGCGATAACTTTGCGTCTCAATTGTTCATCCTTACCTAACTTAATCCCCCAGTCGATATACTCCTCATCACTCCAAGCGATACCCTCACTAATTCCCGCATTAACCATTAAAGTATAACTATTTCTCGATGACCATTGTTGACCAACTTTTGTAACTAAAGGAATCCCCATCCACAGCACATCTAAAGTCGTCATTCCTCCCGTAAAGGGATAGGTATCTAAAACCACATCAGCTATCCTTAAATTTGCTCGATAAATTCCTGTGGGATAGAGGGGTAAGATTTTTAATCTCTCATAATTAATTCCTTCTTCCTCGGCAATTTTGAAAAATAATTTTTCCACTGATTTAGCATCACTTAACCCTTGAATACTCAAATAACTATTAGGAACTGCCTTTAAAACTTGTAGCTGAAGTCGAATAATTTCAGGGTTACGTTTAACCCCCGTTTGTACGGTTAAGTAATTAATTGCATCCTCTGGAATCCCTAAATCATCCCTTCGGAGAGAGGGGTAAGCAACCTCGACACCATCCACACAAATATAGGAATTAGGTAAGCGCCAAATTTTTTCTTGGTAATATTCCTGTGCATCTGCTGGTAAAACGTAATTATCAGCAAGATAGTAATCAATTGCGGGAATTCCTGACGCATCAAAACCTAACCAAGTCACTTGTATTGGTGCGGGTTTAAGTGCCATAACTTGACAAGTTGCGTTATTAGTAATACTGTCTAAATCTACCAAAACATCAATGTTATCTTGACTAATTTTTTCAGCAATCATTTGAGGATTAATCGGTAAGTGATAGCAAGCATTTACCTGATTTTTAAAATAATTTTGAGTGATCATATCTTCTTTTTGAGATACTAGGTATAAAGAGACATGAAACTCATTATAGTCATGATACTTCATTAACCATCTAGAGATTAATCCGATAGAATGATTATATAAAGTATGGGCAATATAGCCAATTTTCAGAACTTTATTGGTATCATTAATAGTCGATTTTCGCAAAGAATGACAGTTAGAATTATTGCGAACATATTCCTGAAAAAGTTGACCAACACAATTACTAATATAACGGTTTTTCCTTGGGTTATCTTCTAGGTAAACTAGAGGGGATAAAATTGTTAGGTATGGTGCATCCAATAATCTGGGACATTCTTGATTAGTGATACTTTTTTGCAAGGATTCTGTATATTTTTCAGTATCTGCCTTAATATCGACCCAATCACCACTAAATAATTTGACATAAAGAGCAATATAATCAGCTACAACTTGAGAAGGAAACCCTTGACAACTTGTTTTTAATTGATTAGCTACTTGGATAGCAGCAGCAAAATCTCGATTATCAAAATAACATTGATAAAGTGCAGCTAACAGATCAATTTGCTCTGGTTCTACTGCTAAACAAGTATTAATAATATCAATAGCCAATGGTTTATTATTAATAGCTAGAGAAGGTACTTTAGCTTCTACTATTTTGATAAAAGTTTGTCGCTGATAGTTAGATTGAAATATTGACTCTAAGTAAGGGACGGTTTCTGGTATCTGAGAATCGATAAATTTTTCTAAAACTTCTGCTAATAAACTTAACTCTAGACTCTGGAAATTATTTGTTTTTAACACATCAACAAATACCCAAGCTTGTAACTGCTCCTGCTCGAAATAATTCAAATTAATTGCTAATAAAATAAACCGCAGTAAATTATCAACATTATCGGGAATAATCTCGCGAATATGTCCTCGAATTAACCAACTGGTTTCTAAATTGCCTAACTCTAATTGTCTGCGTGCTTCCCCATCCAAAATATTGACTAAATCTACTGTCCACAGCATCACCTCCTGTTCATCTCCTTGAGTGAAGACAAATAACCAAGTAGCTTGTGCTTCTTCTTCCCGAGCTTCCAAAAGATAGGCTAATCCTAAATACCAATAATGACTAATTTCTAAGGGTTCTCTTTCTATCAGTTCTTCGTAAAACTGACTAACTTGCCAGAAATCCCCTTGCATAATTGCAGGTTCAACTTGGAAATGCCAAGACATAAGTATTTATCGTTAAGTGTCTCTACTAGCGTACCCAAATAGAAGCAAAATTTTTCTATATAAGTAAAATTTATCAGTTTTTCAGGGGTTGGGTTTTGGGGTGGTCACTGCGTGTGCGTTGCGGGGGGTGTTGGGGTTTTAGTTGAAATTCCCCATTCCCTCACCTCTCCATTCCCCACCTGCCACTCTCCACCCAGTTTCAACGAGTCCTAGCTTACCATCAACGTCAGCCAAGAGTAAATCCCGATGAAAAAGTTTTCACCCCCACAGATGAAAGAGGTTTCCTTCCCTACACCCCACACCCTCTTTCAAGTCAGTTTTTTGAAAGCTTTTCTAAATAAACCAATAAATCGGCCATAGCTTGAGGATCGGGCTGAAATTTGGGCATTGGCGGGGTTTTACCACTAATTACCTGTTCAATCAGACTAATTCTCGATTTGCGATGGGAAACCTCCTCTAAACTTGGTCCGACGATGCCATCAGCAAACTGACCGTGACAAGCAGCACAGTTAATTTGAAAGATTTCGTAACCGCGACTCACATTACCTTGTCGGGATAACACCTCCTTAATGTAGGGATCCGACATCTTAGCCAGATGAAAAGCGATTAAAAAGGTGCTAATCAGCAACAAACCCACGATTATAACCATTAAGAATCGATAAAGCCCGAATTTTGGTTTAACTAACTGACTATTCACGAAGGCCGCCGAAGGAAAGATGAGTTTCTCTTTACATTTTGCAACTTTTTGCCCGAAAATTCCACCGCCGCTGCTAGAGATAGGCAAATGGAGAATAATATAAGACAAAACTGCATCTTTTTCTAAACCTCTAGCAATGAACCTATTAACCAGACTGGAAGATTGGCCCTATATTATCCTACCTATCACCATCGTCCTCAGTTTCCTGCTGTTGGGATGGCTCGTAGAAAAGCGCGTTGTCAGTCAACTTTTATCGATTGCCAGAGAAAAAAACCTGCGTTTCTCGGAAGGGGTTTTACGTTCCCTTCGTGGATTAAGCATACTTTGGTTCGGACTTTTGGGTTTAAATATTGCCCTCTCCCTTCCCAATCTTCCCCTCTTTCCCTACCTGATTCTCCTGAGCCAAAAATTGCTGCTAGTGGCTTTTTTAGCTTCGGCTACTTGGGCTATTGCTCAATTATCCGTGGAAATATTACGATTTTATACCACGGGAGATGATGGTATTTCTTCCCTAACTTCCCTATTTGAATTTCTCGCCAAAGTTCTGATTTTTAGCTGCGGTTTTTTGCTGATTTTAAGCTCGATTGGCATTTCGATAACTCCGATGCTTACTGCCTTTGGTATTGGGGGTGTTTCCCTCGGTTTAGCTCTCCAAAATACCCTAGCTAATTTAATGTCAGGGATTAATATTATCACTTCTAAAAAAGTTAGACCGGGAGATTATATTGAACTGAAAACGGGAGAAGCTGGTTATGTGCGAGATGTGGATTTAAGATGCACAGTCATCGAAGAAATTACCAATAATATTTTGGTCATTCCCAATGCTCAGATCATTTCTTCTAGTTTCCGTAACTATAGTTTACCAGATCACTCCCTACTGATTCCCGTGGAAGTGGGCATTAGTTACGATAGTGACTTAGAAAAAGTCGAAAAAGTTACCCTAGAAGTCATGCAAGAAATCGCTCAGTTATTGCAACCTCACCTCGGTAACTATCAACCCTTGATCCTTTATGGTAAACTCGATTACTATAGCATTGTGCTAACAGTTTATCTCAAGGTGGTAGAAGAAGAGTTTTTTCAACATCTCACCATTAAACACGAATTTATTAAACTCCTACACCGACGCTATCAGCAAGAAGGAATTAAAATTCCCTATCCAATTCTTTTTCCCTATCCCCCCAGTAATCCCCCTAGTTAACCTCAATTCGCTATCGCAACAAACAATTTAAATGCGCGGACAACTTACAACTGGTAATTCTCCTCAAAAAACTTACGAGTCATCGGTTGGGCCACTTCAATACCGTGGCCTTCTCCTAATAATTCTAGGGGTTTTCCTTCCACTTGAATCCAGACTTTGGCATTGGGATCCTCGGTAGTAGTAGTATAGATGATTTGTGCCAAACGACCGATTAACATATCAGGGCCATCATCATTGCCAAACTCGCGCGAGAGATTAATCTTAATTCCGGTTTTATCTACTTTTAAATCAAGTAATTTAGTCCCGGAAGGAATAGTAGTCATATCCTGAGGATTACTTGGACCAGCTAATAGAATCTTCAATACTGCTATTAACTCTCGGTCGTCACTATCTGCTTTTTGAACGGTAATTTCTTGGCTGACTAATTGATTACCCGTATCGGTCACTTTTAACCAATAAACCTGTCGAGTTTCCCTAACAGGAATAGCTGCAGGAGTTACTGTCGGACTTGTCTTCACCGGACCCGGAGAAACCGGTTCAAAAATTGGCGATTGACTTATCGGTACCGGACTGGGAGATTCAATCGGGTTTTCGCTGGTTTTCTGGGGGGAAGATAGGTGATGGACGGCAAACCAAGCAGTGGCCCCACCAGCAGTAAATAAAGCGATGCCGATACCAATTATCCAGGGTAAAGAGATTTTATCACTAGAGCGAGAACTAGGCATAATTCAGTTATCAGTTATCAGTTATCAGTTATCAGTTATCAGTTATCAGTCGAACGCTTTTATTCTCCCCCCGCAACGCGCACGAAGTGGTCTCCCCACTTCCCCACTTCATAATTCATAATTCATAATTCATAATTCCCACTTCCCATCTCCTCTTTTCTGACCGTTAGATTTAATTGGGGTTCCCCGATCGAGGTTCAATTCTGCCAAAGGCGGCTATACTCAGCTTATCATCGTCAATCTGTAATTGGAGAAGGCGGGCGATAATTCCTTGTTTCTCGAAGTTTTTTAAATCTAACTGGGTGGATATACCCTCGGCAAACCCCTTGAGAAGGCGCGAGGAGATGCGACGACCATTAAGAGTGGCTGTGGGGTCAATAAGCTCGATTTTTCGCCCCTGCACTAGCTTAAATCCCACTTCTAAGCTCAGATTGAGGGTGGCTGCTGGTTCGTCCGGCCTTTGGGTCTCTAGCTGCAGGCTGAGAGCGACTCGATTATTATTAAGAAAGTTAAAATTTGCTTGACTAAGTTGATATTTTGTGCTACCAGATTCTTCCCTAGAGGGAATCAGATTATTAATCAGGGTCTGAATTTGTTCTTTGACCGCTGCCGATTGTAAAGCTTGATTAAGATTAGTTTCCGTGAGGACAAGATGCAATGCTCCCGCAGCCGGTCGGCGCAGTGCGGCGGCTAAACTGCTGTTTTTTTGCTGTAATCGCCGCAAATCGAGGCTAATTGGCTCAGTTTCTAGCTCGATCTTCTCAATGCGAACACCAGCAAGGGGATAAATTCCCCGTGCAGAAATGCGAACTCGATCGATTTTGCCTTGCAGAACCTGATAATTGGGAGTATTATCGACTCTCACGGCCAATTGTTCCACTTTTTGGACTTGGGAGCGAAGGGTATGGGCTAAAACCGTATCAATAATTGCCCCTGCGGGAGTTAACAGGGTCAAAACACTAGCGAGAGTGATTGTTAGCCATTCCATCGCTCAATTACACCCATCCAGCTAAATTTTGCCAAGCATTAGTGAAAAGCTGACTTAACCAACGTCGTTGCACTTGATCTAAAATCGGGTCTTCTGCGAGAATTTCTTCAGTCAGATCATCGAGGGATTGACCCTGAGCGTGGGCCATTCTAATAATTCCCGCAATCACGGCAGCGATCATCTCCTCATCGACGGGACGCTGTCGGAGGGCGGCAATTTCTTCGGGGGTGTTCGGGATGGGATAATTCATAATCAGATGGGGTAGGCTGTGTATTAATCTAGGTATGTAAAGTTTTTTAAACTTTTTTCAGAAAACTTTTTGTGTAGTCTAGCGTAATCAGACGATTTTTGGGTTTAACAGCTAAATCAAGATGAGAGAAATACTTTACAGAGAAATTCCGACTCCTGACTCGATCGCCGTTTGTCACTGGTTACAATCCGATTGGCAACCCAGAAGCGGTGTCAAGACAAATACACCTAACGGGGTGAGATTGCGCTTATCGGAGGCGATCGAATTGTCGATTTTTGTCTGGACGCTGCAACGGACTACTTATTTAAAAGTTTTCCGCTGGGGTGAGCGATCGCATGATCAAGAAACATCCCTGACTCGGCAGCTCGATCGAGCTTTACAAAAGCGTTTTCCGCCGCAGTATAACACGATACCAAATATCGATCAAAAAAATCACTCAATTTTTACAGCTTTAGAAGCGGACTATCCCCTAACGGTTCACTACTTCCGCAAAATGCCCCAAGGAGAGGCGGATTTAGAACGTTTGTATTGGTGGGAAAAACGTTGGCGCGACAGTGCCAAAAATCCCCAACAACCGCAGCCAGTAATTTTCTCTAGCAGTGAGGAAAATGATCATCCCATCACCTACGACTTAATTTATATTGGTGGTGCCTTGGGGGCAATTCATGCGGCACAGATGGCCAAATTAGGTTATCGAGTCCTCCTAGTAGAAAGACTGCCTTTCGGACGGATGAATCGGGAATGGAATATCTCTCGATCGGAGTTTCAAAGTTTAATTAATTTAGGTCTATTTACGGCCGAAGAATTCGAGAAATTAATCTTCCAAGAATACATCGATGGCTTTAATAAGTTTTTTGATGGCAATAATCCCCCCCATCTGAAGGCGGAGATTCTCCATACTCCCACGGTTTTAAATATCGCCATTAATTCCGATCAATTGCTGCAATCCTGCGGTAAAAAATTACAGGATCATGGCGGTAAAATTCTCGATCAAACCGAATTTATCAAAGCTGATATTACCGCTAATAGTGTTACTGTCACCCTTAATCATGGTGGGGAAATTCAACAGATAAAAGGCCGTTTATTGATTGATGCTATGGGTTCCGCCTCTCCCATCGCTTGGCAATTAAACGGAGTGCGTGCCTTTGATAGTGTCTGTCCGACGGTGGGGGCAGTAGTAGAAGGATTCGATCCGGTGGTGTGGGATTCTCACTATGGCGATGTCTTAAATTCCCATGGCGATATTTCTAAAGGCAGACAACTAATTTGGGAATTATTTCCGGGGGAAGGAAAAGAATTAACCTTTTATCTATTTCACTATCATCAAGTCCATCCCGATAACCCCGGTTCTCTGTTAGAAATGTACGAAGATTTCTTTACTATTCTGCCCGAATATCGACAGTGTGATCCAGAAAAATTAACCTGGAAAAAACCCACCTTTGGTTATATACCGGGGCATTTTAGCACAGGGAAAAAAGATCGAATTGTCTCCTTTAATCGCATTTTAGCCATCGGTGATGCCGCCTCCCTGCAATCACCGTTAATCTTTACTGGATTCGGTTCTTTGGTGCGTAATTTAGAGCGCTTAACCCATCTTTTGGATATGGCATTAAAACATGATTTACTAACAGCTAAAGACCTAGAAAATGTGCGAGCTTATCAAAGTAATGTGGCGGTAACTTGGTTATTTTCTAAAGGAATGATGGTTCCCACGGGAAAAACCTTACCCCCCCAAAGAATTAACGCCATGTTAAACACATTTTTCGGTTTATTGGCCGACGAACCGCCGGAGGTTTCTGAAACCTTTATTAAGGATAAAACCGATTGGTTAACCTTTAGCCGTTTAGCAATTAAAGCGGCCAGAAAAAACCCAGCTTTACTGTTATGGATAGCAGAAATGGCCGGCAGTCAGGATTTAATACGTTGGTTGGGTTCCTATCTCGATTTTAGCCTTGATGGAGTCAAAAATCTGTTTTTTGGTTCCTGGTTTCCCCAATGGTTAAAAAACTCCCAAAGCTGGCTAGAAAAAGACAATCCCCGCCTCTGGTTAAAGTTATTGAGTTTTAATTATGGCTTAAGAAATTAGAGAATATTTATCAATTGACGCTCCCATCAACCTAGGCGCGTTACAAGTCAAAGTAGATGAATTGTTTAAGAAGTTAACTCCCCCAGAGGGTTGCTTCTCTAACAGGATTTCCCCTAATCCTTACTGAATACAATTTAATTTGGTTTCATTAATATCTTGGCGAATAAATTTCTCAGTTCTAGAAAAAACCGGGTTAAACCAGCGAAAAATTATTCCTACCGGCAGTTGATCCGGTGGCGAGATTTTCGAGACATTTTCGATGACAGGAGAAGATATGACGATGGTTACTTTCGCCATGGCACGGGTGAAGCAAGATTTAGATCAGCAATTAAAAAAAGGAGACCTATCCGAGAATATCTCGACCGAACGTATTTATCCAACCCTAGAGAAAGCGATCGAGGCGTTTCATCATCGTAACTCACCCCAATCATCCGAGCCTCAATATTGACACTTTCACCGCTCATTCCTAGACAATCTAGGGGGAAATTCTCGGTTGACAGACTTAAACTAATACTACCAAATCATTACCCAAAAAAATAAACAGAAAACTTCCTACAGAACTGGGGCAAGGGGAAAATTTTCACCTTTAACCCGGAATAGTTCCCCCTTTTCCCGACAAAAGAGTGAGATTTTAGCCCCTGGCCGAAGGCTGACCATTAGATAAAATTTTGTTAAGATTATCCCGCCAGCAATTTTTGAGCAAGATATAATCGAAACAGTAGAGCTGCCATTGGGCTAAAAGTTAAGCAAATTTAAGAGATAGCCATTTCAGAAAAAAATCTATCATTGATGAGGTTGATCTTTCCCAGATAAGAAACGAGTGAAGATTAATTGTTGAACCGAGCATCAGAAGCTATCTCTAAAGGGGGAAATGTTAGAAAGTTATCCCAGAAGGGGAACCATCACTATTGACTTATCTATTTCCTATTGCTTGTATTCATTTAGTCATCTAACAGCAAGGGATGTAATCTCATTCAGGGGAAAAAGTCGCTATGAACCACCAAATAGAAACCCCGATCCGCTCACCTTCTCAAGCTCGATTCCGTTCACGGGAAGAACGCATCCAGATCGGTAAATCCCTGCGGGAGCGATTGCCGCGTTCTAGCCACGCTATCTGGCAACCCCCCGCAGCTGGTCGAGAGCCGATCGAAATCATCGAAGCATCAAATCGGGGGCGATTACAGGAATTGATTCCCATCCGCTACGGACGAATGTTGCGGAGTCCCTTTACCTTCCTGCGCGGTTCCGCTGCCTTGATGGCCTACGATCTGGCCACCACTCCCAAAACCGACATTATCGTGCAGGCCTGCGGGGATTGCCACCTGTTGAACTTCGGATTTTTTGCCACCCCCGAACGCAATTTAGTCTTCGATATTAATGATTTCGACGAAACCCTGCCCGCGCCTTGGGAATGGGATCTCAAGCGTCTCGTGGTCAGTTTTGTCATCGCCGGCAGGGATAGCGATCTATCCGAGCGAGAATCGAAGGCAGCGGTGATCGATTGCGCTCGTTCCTATCGAGAACACCTGCGGGAATATTCTCGCCTCAGTCCCTTAGAGGTATGGTACACGCGCATAGGAGCAGAACAGGCGATCGAGATGGCTCCCGACGAAAAGACGCGGAAGTTGCGGGAACAGATGATGACAAAGGCCCGCGAGCGCATCATCGAACATCTCTACCCCAAGATCGTCACCCAAACCGGCGGACGCAATCGCTTTGTCGATCAGCCCCCCATTCTCTACCATGTCAACGAACCGGATTGGGAGACTATCGTGCGCGAGGGTCTGGAAGACTATCGCCAATCCCTGCCGGAGGAACGCCGGGTCCTCTTTGATCGCTACCAATTAGAGGACTTTGCCCTGAAAGTAGTGGGTATTGGCAGTGTCGGCACCAGATGTTATATCGCCCTATTGTTCTCGGAAGATAACCATCCCCTCATCCTACAAGTTAAGGAAGCCCGCCCTTCGGTTCTGGAACCCTATACCGCCAAGAGCCAGTACGAAAATCAGGGACAACGGGTAGTTACAGGCCAGAGATTGATGCAATCCTCTAGCGACATATTTTTGGGCTGGACCCGGGGAAGAGGGGGCAACGACTTCTATTTACGGCAACTGCGGGATATGAAGTTTTCCCTACCCATTGAAGGAGTATCGGCCGTCCAACTGCAACGCTACGCCGAGTTCTGCGGCTGGACCTTGGCCCGCGCCCACGCTAAATCTGGAGATGCGGCCACTATTAGCGGTTATTTGGGGAAAGGAGATCAGTTCGATCTAGCCATGGGCGAATTTGCGATCGCTTATGCCGATCAGACAGAACGAGATCACGCCGCTTTGGTGGATGCGGTGAAAACAGGACGGGTGGAGGCTTTGGTAGAAGAAAATTTATAGCATTAAGCTATCAGCCTCTTATTTCTCCTCCTATCGGAGGGCGCAGGTTCCTTGCGCCCCTACAGTAACGGATTTTGTCCACAATGTAGGGGCGAACTGCGTTCGCCCAAAAGGTACATTATCAAACCCACATTCCGCACCCTCAACTGTCACATAAGCTATCCCCCTCCAGAGACTTGAGTAAAAATACTTAGCTGGTGAAGGTTTTCTCGGCACCAGCTAGGGGGGTCTTGAAACCCCTAATTATGAAAAAATAGGGCTCTCCGGGAATTGTTATGCAAATAATTA
>NZ_JADBUZ010000203.1:0-8881 GCF_020245305.1 Microcystis sp. M20BS1
TAACTTAATGGGTTTTTCCAACTATCTTGACCCCGCTAATATCCGAGGCCAAATTTTTACTATTTTCGTGATTACCGTAGCGGCAGCCGAGGCAGCCGTGGGTTTAGCGATTATCCTGACTATCTATCGTAACCGCGACACCATCGATATGGAACAGTTTAATCTGCTCAAATGGTAAGCTTTTAAATATTTACCCCCCCTCTCTCCCTTTTCTGGGGAGAGTTTTTTTTGGTTAATTTTTCCTGTTAACGGGGATAAATCTCGGTGACAACTCGATCGGGCGAGCTACTGGTAACAACAATGTTATTATCTTCTAAAGTGCCGATCGCTTTATCGCCGGTGAGATTAAATTTTGGTTCCTGTTGTTCATAGATAATATTCCCCTCGGCCTCGACAATTTTTTCCGACATTTTCCAAGTTAAAATCTGACTATACAATTGCGCCCCAGTTTTCTGATTAATCCCCTTAACCCCATCCTTGAGATAAGCGATGCGATTGCCTAATTCCACCACCACACGATTACCAGTAATAGTAATTTGATCTTGATATTGAAAAATTTCCGTGGGGCGATCGGAAGTTAGGCTACGATTTTGATAGTTCCAAATTGCCTGAGAACCAGAAATCTGTAAAGGTGGTTCTAAAGAGCGATATTCGAGGTTTTCTTGCAGGATAACCTGATTATTTTTTCTTTCCCAACGACCGCCGATAGCAGTAAGGCGATCGATAATAGTTTTATCAATATAGCGATCAAAAGCGACTTTTTGATCGGTACTAATGACTTGTTGAGGAATTTCCCAGTACAGGCGCTCGGTTTGCAGGACGACACGAGATTCCTTGGCGGTAGCCACCACTTGACCTTGTAATTCTAGTTTTTCTTGGCGCGTGTCGTAGCGTCCTTGGCGGGCCTTGGCTTCTAGTTGTAGATGACTACCTTTGATCCCTTTGGGGGAGATTAAAATACCTTCCTTGGGTAGCCAACGCAATTCCGGCGCGTTAATAATGGCTTTATTGCGGGGATCCACAGCCACAATATTATCTTTGAGGAGAATTTCCTGGCCTTCCTTATAGACTTCACCGCGGTCAGCACTAACCTGTAAAACTACTTTCCCATCTTGATAGATATTACCCTTGATATTTTCCAGACGGGCGATTTTTTGGTCTTGGGTGTAGGTAGCTTTTTTGACCTGAATTTTCCAGAGGGGTTGTCCGGAGGGGTTAGCCTGTTCTAAGGTGGCATTATTGAGAATTAAGCGGCCAGTTTCTTCAATTTTAGGCGATTCTGTCGGCGAAATTTTCGGCGGATCGGGAGGTTGACAGGCTGTTAATCCCAGCAAACCGATTAGAAGGGCAGCCCCGCGCCCAATTGATAATTTTAAGTGTAACCGCTGCCTCAATTTCGATCGCTCCGCTGCTATTTTATTAGGGGTCGAGAATAGAGTCGTCTCCATCCCCTCCCATCCAGAACCGTACATGAGACTTTTACCTCATACGGCTCCTCGTTTGACTGTTCCCTTGTTAAGGGCCTGACATTCACTGGCTGTCTATATATCATTGTAGTTGACTTAAGGTCAAGTTAACTACGGATGATTCTAGGTTTCCATTGGCTGCCGTTTGATCACTGAAGACCTGACTAGGCAATTATTTCAGGCATTTCAGCCTTATTTGATGCCTAAACGTTTCGCACATCTTTAGTTATTTTATCTTGACCAAATTTCAATAGCCAGATCAGCTAGATAATTAGCTCGCTTTTCAATTTCTTCCTTATTCCAGACATTTTTGTCATAAAAGTATTTGTTCAAAGAAACATTAGTTTTTTTATTAAACAAACTAACTTTATCTAAAAACTGTTTATTAGATAAGTCTGAATTGTAGGCCGTCAAAGTCAGATTACCTAAAGTATGTAGCCAAGTTTTATGTATTTGTTCGTGATTATCACCAAGCATATCTTGCCAGTTCAGTGTTAATTTCTGGGGCATTATATGCTCTATTGTTAGGTTATCAGTATCAACCATCTCTTTGGTCATGCGGCGTTCTATGGTTTCCAGAATAAGCTTAACTCTATCATTTGTTTTGGCATTTTTACCATAGATGTCTTTTTTGATTAGTCCTTCACGAAATTCATCGTCTGATGGCCATGACTTTTCTCCTTGATAATCTCTCAGAACTTTTTTGAGATTAAACAGTGTATTATTAGACTTAGATTGTTGTTTTATTTCTTTATATAAATTTTCAAAAATTTTCCCTAAAATTCTTGTAGATTTATTGACAAAGAAGCGTCGAACAAAGTATGATTCTAAACAATCAACAATTTGAAGGAAATCCTGAATAGATAAATGCTTGTCTTGAAAATCTTTATAGATATTGAGAAGAAAAATATGACAAGTACCAAAATCTAGGCGATTTAATCGAATAAACCGATCTTTTAGTTCGTCTTTGTTTTCACTTTCTTGGGGAAAAACAAGACACTGATAATATTCAGCAAAGTTAATCAACTCATCTAGTTTATCTTTAATGTTAAAACTATTGTTTTCCGCATTTTTGTCTAGGCGTTTTTTAATTTCTTTATAAACTTCTTTTTGACTAATTGATTCACCGTCTTTGCGAAGATAGAACCAAAAAGAATTAGTCAATAATTCAGCATATTTTTCCTCTTTTTTTATTGGCTCTGTAGTAGCTAGTCTTTTAAAAGATGCTTCAAGAGGTTGCCACTTTTGTTTGTATATATCTTCTCGTTGTTCACTAGGTAACTTCATAAAAACATAGTTGCGGACTAAATCGGCTTGGGTAAGTTCTTGTCCTTTTGTATTGAGACTTTCAAAAATAAGATAAGGATTTTCTTCGCTATCAGAAGTAATATTGACTAAAATTAAACGCTCTAAAAGAATATTTTTGAAGAGTTTATGTTCTCCCTCTGCAAAATTCTTCTTTTTAAGACGTTCCTTAAAGTATTGATATGCCTTATATATTATTTTGTTATCAAATTCTCTGCTATTTTGGTTTTTTATGATACTTTTGTAAGCTTCACGATCACCTTGAGTTGGCAAGATTTTATAAAAATCATCATCTTTTTTAAACTTATTTATCAGATAGTATTCATATAATTCTTCCGCCAACTCTGTATGGTTTTTCTCTTGTAAATAATTTCGCAAAGCCGCTATGATGATGGCAAGAGTAGTAAGACGTTGTTGTCCATCTATTACGACATACGGAGATATACCTTCGGCTGTTCCAGGAATTGACTGGGTGACAATAGAACCGAGAAAATGAGGTTCTTGCTCCTTATCATAGAGACTCATTAGATCTTCCCATAAAGTATCCCATTTTTGCTTGTCCCAAGAATAAGGTCTTTGAAATAGAGGGATCTGAAATTGTTTAGTACCTTCAAGTAAATTACGAAGACTGGTTTCTGATGCTTTCATGATTTGATTTGCTCCTGCAATCGTTTTGTCTTTGGTAAAAGTGGTAAAAATTGTCTCAATTTGATTAGCCCATAAACGCCGAGCTTAGGGAACCGTCCGAAACCTTCCACGGCGAAATAAGGAAATCAACCAACTAAATAAAATCGCCCAGTTAACGGGAGAATGACCCCCACCGAGGCGGTTTATCCTCCTTCAAGGTGACATCTTTCACCCAGTTTAACTGATTTTCAATACTCCAATGCCCCTGAATTGGCTTCAAAAAGGCTTTCGCAGACAATCTTTCACTACTGATGAAATAAGTCTTCTCCTCAAAGTTCTTTCCCTCCCGTTTGCCTTGACGTTTCACGAGGACAAAGCTTTGTCAACCTTTCCATCCTGCTCATGGTTATATACTGAAACGATGCTGACTCACATCTTGCTCGCAAGTCTGTCCACCTTCCACCGTACACTTAATACTTTTTGCCCCAGTTGCCAGGATGGTCTGGTATTTGCTTTAATCGCTAGTTTTGCTAGGGAAAACCCCCGGTTGAACGGTGAGAGTTTGTTGTTTACCCCTGCGGTTAATCTCGATTTCCAGATTACCACCGATCGCACTGGTTTCCACACCTTGCTGCACATCCGAAGCAGTTTTAACGGGGTTTCCTGCCACAGTTTCGATGATATCACCCGCTTGCATTCCGGCTTTTTGAGCGGGGGAATTTTCCACCACTCGCAGGACGATTACCCCTTCATTTTGGTCAATATTAAAGCTTAATTCTTTAGTTTCATTCAATTGCTGCCGTAATTCTGGGTTTAGCGTCACCATCTGGATACCGATGTAGGGATGTTCCGCTTTACCCTTGCTAGATAGCTGTCCCGCCACTTTTTGGGCGGTTTCGATGGGAATGGCAAACCCTAAACCCTGAGCATCGGCCCGAATTGCCGTATTAATGCCGATAACTTCCCCCTTGGCGTTCAGCAACGGGCCGCCGGAATTGCCGGGGTTAATAGCGGCATCGGTTTGAATAAAACGAACCCGTTTATCGGGAACCCCCACTTCGCTGCTAGTGCGTCCTAGGGCGCTAATAATGCCCACTGTCACCGTATTATCTAAGCCTAGGGGATTGCCAATTGCGATCGCCCACTCCCCGGGGATTAAAGTTTCGGCCTTGCCAAAAGTCACCGTCGGTAAATTTTCCGCCTCGATTTTCACCAGGGCCACATCGGTCATATTGTCAACCCCCAGAACTTTACCCTGATAGGTTTGACCGTTTTTCAAAGTCACTTTTACTTGGGTTGTCCCTTCCACCACATGGGCATTAGTCAAAAGTAGTCCATCTGTACTAACAATAAACCCGGAACCAGTTCCCCGTTCCAAATGCTCCCTGGGAATCGGCACTTCATTACCAAAAAAGCGCCGAAAAAAGGGCTGTTTAAATTCTTCGGGAATTTGGTCGGCCACTTCCCGGGCCGAGTCAATCCGCACCACCGCCGGCCCGACTTTCTGCACGGCCTGGGCGATAAAATTAACATTGCCGTCGGTTTGGGGAATAACAGGGAGAGAGAGGGAAGCGGGGAGGATTGCCGGCGGTTTATTTACCTCTAGGGGCGCTTTTCTGCTTAAATACTGATTTCCTAGCACTCCCACAGTACCACCTAGGGCGAGTAATCCCAGTGAAATCCCCAATCTTGTCAATAAACCCATAAGCTCTAGCCCTAAAATGTCGTGTGCGGTAGAATCGGCCCCAAACTTACCTATATTATAGGCTGTCTTTTTTGTCGGTAGGAAAGAATCAATGGGAACTTACCCCGTTTACCAGTCTTCTTTTAGGGGTAAAATCACGAAACAGCTATAAGAATCTCACTTCATGCAATTGTTTGATCGCATCCGTTTAGGGATAGCCGTAGCGGTGGCTAAAACCGTTACTGCTGTGGTTAAAGGACTCCGTTTAGGGGCCGCCAGCGTCTTGCCGGGGGAAATTGCCCGTCGTCTCCATCCCCGTTTGTTGCCGTTACTTTGTGGGCAAGTCCGACGGGGGGTAATTTTGGTGGTTGGCACGAATGGAAAAACTACCACTTCCCTACTGCTAAGAACTATTCTAGAGCGTCAGGGGGCAAAAGTCACCCATAATACCACTGGGGCAAATTTAATTAATGGTTTAATCACTGCTTTATTAGCCGATGCCAATTTATTCGGCACTTTAAAGGCTGATTATGCCATTTTAGAAGTGGATGAAAATATTCTCCCTTTGGTTTTAAAAGATTGTCGTCCTCGCGCTATTTTAGCTCTTAATTTGTTTCGCGATCAACTCGATCGCTATGGGGAAGTGGATACGATTAGTCGCCGTTGGCAAGGGGCCATATCTCCCCTACCCACCGATACTTTAGTGATTCTCAATGCTGATGATCCGACTCTTTCCCATTTGGGTCAACAACTGCCTCAAAGAGTTGTATATTTTGGCTTAAGTGAGCCAGAATTATATCTAGAAGAAATTCCCCACGCTGTCGATTCTATTTACTGTCCTAAATGTGGTGCTTCTTTGGATTATCGCGGGGTTTATCTCTCCCATTTAGGGGATTTTAGTTGTCCTAGTTGTGGCTTTAAAAAGAGTAATCCTGCTTTTCATAGTCACGATTGGCCGCAGATTTTAATCGGTGTTTATAATAAATATAATACTTTAGCGGCGGGTTTAGTAGCCCAGGAATTAGGGATTAAAGATCGAGAAATTTTTGAGACAGTTCAGGGTTTTAAAGCGGCTTTTGGTCGAGCGGAAGAATTAGAAATTGAGGGTAAAAAAGTTAGAATTTTACTGTCTAAAAATCCCGTGGGTATGAATGAAACAATTCGCGCAGTGGCTGATATTTTACAGAAAGAAAAGTCTTCTACTACTCTCTTAGTTCTCAATGATCGCATCCCCGACGGGACGGATGTTTCTTGGATTTGGGATGTGGATACGGAAAAATTAACCCGTTTGGGAACAACTTTAGTAGTAACGGGCGATCGACTTTATGACATGGCTTTACGCTTACAATATAGTCAGGATAGTCTCGCTTATCCGGTTAATTTAATTGTTGAATCCGATCTAAAAAAAGCGATCCAAATTGCCCTTAATAACACCAAAAATGAGGAAACTTTACATATTTTACCCACCTATTCTGCTATGTTAGAAGTACGAGAGATTCTCACGGGTCGAAAGATTTTGTAGAAATTAGAAAAGAGTGAAGATTCGTGTTAGGTGTTAGGGTGTTAGGGTGTTAGTTGAATTCCCCCATTTCCCCATTTGCCCATTCCCCCATTTCCCCATTTCCCCATTCCCTAATCCCCTAAAAAATTATGCAAGAACTAGAACTAAAAATCGGCTGGTTATATCCTACCTTAATGAGTACCTACGGCGATCGAGGTAATGTTATTACTATTCAAAGAAGATGTCAATGGCGTGATATTCCTGTGACAATTATTCCCCTAGATGCTCAAACAGAAGCCGAGACATTTTACCAAGTAGATATAATTGTTGGGGGTGGAGCGCAGGATCGGCAACAGGAGATCGTTATGCGCGATTTACAGGGGAAAAAAGCAGCGGCGATGAAAGAACAATTATCGGCAGGAATACCAGGGGTTTTTACCTGTGGTTCCCCACAATTATTAGGGCATTATTACGAACCAGCTTTCGGTCAAAGAATCGAAGGATTAGGATTATTAGACCTAGTAAGTAAACATCCTGGCCCCAATGCAAAACGCTGTATCGGTAACGTGGTTTTTGAAATTACGGCCTCTCCCTTAGCGGAGGAAATTAAAGCTATGACTGGGGAAAAACCGCTAGTAATTGGCTTTGAAAATCACGGGGGTCGTACCTATTTACAAACCGTTTCTCCTTTAGGAAAGGTGATTACTGGTTACGGAAATAACGGAGAGGACGGTTATGAAGGAGCATTTTACCACAATGCGATCGCTACCTATGCCCACGGTCCCCTACTACCCAAAAATCCCTTTTTAGCCGATTGGTTAATCCAAAAAGCTTTAGAACAAAAGTATCAAAAACCCGTTTTTTTAACAAAACTTGATGATTCTCTGGCCCTGAAAGCACGATTTGCCATGTTTGAACGACTAGAACTAACCGGCGTGACCAATAAAGCCTAAACTGGTCATATACACTTATGGCAGGAGATAGTCAAACTAGCCATTAAAAATTTTAATTCTGGCAGCTTATGAAATTATGACTGGAAAAATTATCGATCGTCAAACGGCGGGGTTTCTCGTCCTCATCATCCCCCTAGCGGTGTTAATCATCCTTCTTTTTACCGCTTGGCCATTGATCCTACTTGTCTTCCTCTTAACTCTGGCAGTCAAGGTGTGGCAAGACTATCGCTGGTCAAAATTATCGACGGTGATTAACCCCTATTTCAATCAACTTTTACAGGACAATCAAGGTTGTCTCACCCCGATTGACCTATCGGCAAAAGCCAATCTCACGGCCAAATTAGCCAGACAATTTTTAGACAGAAAAGCTGAGGAATTTGGGGCGCAAAAAAAAGCTGTAGGCGATAAGGGTATGGCCTATTACTTTATCACCGCCAGTACCTTGGGTAGTATTTTTGATGAGAGTGACCCCTCTTTAGAAGAAATAGGGGAAAAACAAATTCCTGCGATTACTGCCTCGAGATCTCCCCTGACCAATTTAGAGCCATCGCAGGAGGCTAAATCCCCCCTGATTGTCGCCGAGAAAAGCGAAAATTCTGTCTCGGAGGTTCCTGTTATTTCCTCCTCCCAATCTCTGACTAATTTAGGTAAATTATTTGAGGAAAAAGAGGAAGAAAATACCGCAGCAATCTCTGTTCAAGAAACGGTAATTCAAGAACCCGAGGAGATAATTAATCCTAGTTTAAACAGTTCTGCCAGTTCTTTATCCCAATCAGAATCAGAGGTTAGGGAAGAATCACTAACCTCTGTATCTGAAACCATCTCATCGATGAGTTTGGCGGATTTGGCTAAACGTTTAGGAGTTACCCCGGCCGTTTTGGGTAGAAACAAGAAAAATAAATCCGAAACAGAATTTGCCGATTGGAGTCGCATCAGAGATCCCGATGGTATTGCTTGGAAATTTGACGCAAAAAACTCCCTATTTTTGGCCAACTGATAGATAAATTTGTTTGGTTTTTTAGACAGGCTCCCTGCCTGTCTTTTTTGGCTCTACGTCCTACCCTCAATCCCATAGATGGTTGCTTCAGGCTCTTGGAAATCATCACCCACCACAAATCTGGCGGTTGTATCAGTAACAGGATAGGTTTTAACGTAAATGAGACAACCTGTTGTTGAGGAAGGACTGTAGGGGCAATTGGGGTACGGCTGTTTCATTCTCCCATCAGAATATCAAAAGTAAAAGCGATCACAGTCAGGTAAAATGAGGAGTGACCGCCAACCTTTCAAATATATGTTGAGCTTAATAGAAAAACTAAAACAAGTCAAGGACTTTCGGAAAGATAAA
>NZ_JADBUZ010000204.1:0-21634 GCF_020245305.1 Microcystis sp. M20BS1
CTGAAATGGGGCGAAAGTCTGTGGACTCTGTGTAAGACAGTACATGGTTTTTTAACTGTGGTATGCGACGGTGGTGGAAGCAGAAACTTAAATCGTGAGGTTTAGGAATCGCCGCACTTTTAGGGCGGCGAGGATGTCAAATTCAATAGGATAAGGATCAGCCGTAATTGTCCAGCCGTCTTTAATTAAGGCATTTTTAACGGCTTCGTGATAGAGGTCTTTTGCTGGCATTTGCCTCCTTCTATTTTGATCACTGGATTTATTATAAGCGATCGCCCTCCTCTTCTCACAGTAAAATAGCGATCGCCTCTTCCAAATTTTTATTAAAAACGCGATCGCCTATCGGTAGATGTCCTTTCGATGTCCAATATCTAAAATAATCACCTTTTTTGCGGAATCATCTATCGCGTAAATAACGCGATAAACTCCAATCCGAATCCGCCAGCCTTCTCGTCCTGTCAGTTTGAGACACCCTGCTGGTCTTGGATTGTCAGCTAATGCTCTAATCCCGTCTCGAACTTTCTGATAACTATCTTGGGGAAGATTAGCTAGAGCCTTAGAAGCTTGTTTTTTAATCGCAATAGTGTAATTCATTGACGACTATTTTCAATTTCGGCGATCGCCTCTTTAAAAGGAATTTCTTCCTCTTCCGAAATAGCTAAATCATAGGCTCTAATAGCATTCAATTCTTCAGAATCTTCTAGGAGTTTTCGATATTCCTCTATATCTAAAAGAATACCGATTTGATTACCCTGTTCATCAGTAATATACTTTTGCTTTAATGGCATTGATAATTACCTTGTTTGTTAATTTTATCCCCTATTATAGCTCAAATTTCTCCTTCATCCTCAACTCAACAGCGATCGCCACTCTCGCCTTTACAGAAAAACAGCGATCGCCCTTCTCAAACTTAAAAAACAGCGATCGCTCCAATTAAAGTTAAGATGAGAAACTATACCTCAACTTATCGGCTCTTCTAGGTTCTGTGTGACAAGTTTAATTGACATAGGATCGATCGATCTTTGTGTCCTTTGTGTCTTTGTGGTTCGTTCCACCCCCTCGCTCTTGAGAAATGTATCTTAGAATACATTTTACCCACCAAAGCTGGGAGAGCCCCTTATCCTAAGAATTAAAGATTAAAAAGTATTTCCTATTCTACAAACTAATGGTATTAATTTAGCTAGAGTTGAGGGTTTGACTTTAGAAAATTGGAATGCTATAATAATGCCTAAATACCAATATTCGGAATAAGTAATTATGCCATCTTTAGACTTCTTAATTAAAGAATTGAATAATAATGGTAGCGAAGTAATAGATATAATTAAAATTTATTCCCCAAACACCATTAAGCAAAAAGTTATCGGAAATCCGACAGAGGGCAATTTCGGCTGGATTGCAACTGCTCAATGAAGACGAAATAGAACAAGAACTTGCTGCACGTCGAGGAGGATGCAGTGAGTCATGAAATTGCTGGCACTTACGGTTTAGCGGCGATGGATGCACTTCATGTTGCTGCTGCGCTGGAAATTCAAGCTGATGAACTAATCACCACCGAAAAGCAAACCAAACCAAACCAATGCACCGAGTCAGGGAAATTCAGATTGTTTCAATCTAATGTGACCGCTGAAGGGGTGACAACGAGTTGCTTGTCATACTAAATCCAGTTATTAAAAACTGATTATGTATTCCCCCTTTTGCATGAGCAGCAAAAATAAATTCAGAACGATTTTGCGCCGTTTCAGCGATCACTAAAATTGTTAAGAATTGTACAACCCTCTTGTTATAAGGCTTTTTATGTCATGAAACCTTAAAATGAGAATTGCTGTTTTCTGTGCGTTACTCAGTCTCAACTTAGTTGGGGTTTAACAACCTTTCTAGATTTTGTTCACAGTTCTCTTTATGGGAGAGAATATTTAATTTTTCAGAAAGATGTAAGGCTTGTTGCCAGTGATTAATAGCTGATTTAAGATCATGGGTTTTTTCTTCAAATTCTGCCAAAATAATTAAAGTCTCTAGTTCTATATATCTTTCTCCAATATCGAGGGCAATATCTAAAGCTTGATTAAGATATTGATAGGCTAGATCATCCTTTCGAGTGATACTATAAATTTCTCCTAATCCAGCGCAAGCATGGGCAACACTCGCCACAATGGTAAACAGTTTACATCATTATCATCTACATCGGTGCGGCTACTGTCGTCGGATGGAGTTGATGTCAATCACTTATTTAGCGGTCAAATACCAGAGCGTCACTATGAGCAACTTTCTTGTTGGCTTAATTTAAAACCAAACGAGGAAAAGGACTTAACGGCACAAACATTTGCAACGCTAAAGACCACAAATTACACCCAAAAAGATCCCCTATTCACTTTAAGGACTGTCCGAAGAATGTTACAGGATAACGGTCTTCTCTTTGTCTATGATATATCCCAAACCCCTGATATTGAGCAATATGTGAAGATTCTGTTTTCTTGTGCTGGATTTATTGTATTAAATAACATTGGCAACTGCTGGATTCTTTGCAAAAGAGCCTTACTTTCTTTTGATGTGCCAAAGGTCAAAGGCTATCTGGTCAAGGAAGCGGAAACACCAGCAGAAATTGAATCCTATTTCTTATTTCTCAAGAATCGCTATCCTGAGTCACAAAATTATTGCAAAGAAATCGACGATTTATTTACTCACCAATCGGTTATTTTTCTAGCCTATCCTGAACAGAATCCCTCTCAGGTAATCGGTGTTGCACGCTATACCTATTCTCTGCCTGAATATGGCTACTATTTGCCTTGTCAACTGGCAACACTTTGTGAAGGAAACCACACAGGAAAGCATTTGATGTTACCCAAAAATGTAACAAGCATCGGAGAAAGTCTCTCTCTCTATGATGAAAAGGGAACTGGCAAAAAAGGAACAAGTTATCTTGTTTATCAGCAATTGATTCGAGCTATCTTGACTTACAAACATGATATTGCTCACACTGAAATTTCCTACACGACTTATCCAAAAGGGGACGAAACCATTGAAGCACTCTATAAAGAACGTTTTGGATTTAAGCACACTCTACACGATAATGAAAAAGTTTGCTTAAAATATGGAACATTTGCCGGTCAATGGTATCTCATTGAACTGGAGCAGTGGATGATTAAGCATCAGTACCACAACGCTGACCAGATTTTTCATAAACATAAGGAAGCGTTTGCGGTGTGAAGTCTAGCTCAATAGTTTGCCGATAAATACTAGATTTTGGGAACTTAAGGTAAATTATCCTGAAAATTGGCTATATCCTTAAGTGTCCCGAAGTCAATCTCAGCTTTAGATGTCATATTCCTTACTCTATAAGGGTTTGAGGCTATTTTAAAATTGATACCAGTTTGGGTAGATTCCCAAATTATTCTCAAGCTATACTGGCATACCAGATGCGGCCTGTTCAGCCGAAACTTAGAAATAAGTGGATGATTGGCTTTTGTCGAATAACCGATAGGTTAGAATTCGCACTTTACCTGAATAAATTGTATGGTTTTGGTGTATTATGTATCAACAACAAGTTCAACTTTTGGGAAATCCTTTAACGCTTAAAGTCAGCAATCCAGATGTTAATCAGTCCTGTAATATTATTGGAATTGATAACAATGGAGAAGGGAAATCTTTATACGTCTATAATGTCGTAGCGGATGCGTTAGAATCTAATAAACGCAATATTGAAGACTTAATCAAGGAATATGAAAGACAGACAAATATTGCTTTTAAAGTTTTGATTGCGCTATCCGATGGCGTTATTTGGGTACTAACCACTGTTATGAGTATCTTTACCTCTATCTTCGGAGGAGTTGGTGGTGCTGGAATTTATGGCATTATGTTTGTCTTAATTATCCTTGCTTTGTTGGCGATAGCATGGATTTATGCCTTAATGGTAATTCTACCTCTTATGGCAATTTCTTATGGTACTAGACTGTGGTTAGAACAAGTTTCTAAAAAAGCCATAGAACAATTAAGCAGAGACGCAAGAGAGGTGGCGCGTAAATCTTTAAAAGGAACTCAAGATTCCTTACAATTACCTGAAAATAATTCGTAATCTACCTCAAAAATTATCTTTTTTCTAAGCCAATAAGAGGGTTTAATGAACAGTTTCTGGCAAGACTTTTTTACCTTTCGGAAAATGGTTAGCATTACCATTATCAAGTTTCTCTATATCTTAGGCTTGTTTATGATTACCCTAGTAGGTTTAAGTGGACTATTTGTGGAACCTTTAGCAGGAATCGCTACTTTAATTATTGGTAATTTATTCTGGCGAATTTTCTGTGAATCATTGATTCTAGTTTTTAGTATTCACCAAGAATTAGTCAAGCTTAACAGTAAGTAATGTTTTCAGCAATTGACCATCTTGCGAATTGAAAATCATGAAAAAAATTAACTTCATCTTATCTATTTTTATCCTGAGTCAGCTAGGGTTTAGCTTACCACTTAAAGCTCAATCTCGCTGTCAAGCAACCATTAATTCTATTGTCAATGAAATAGAATCTAAAGGAGTTAGAAGGGTGATAGTAGAAAAAGGGACTGTAACCAATCAGGGGAATCCCACTAATAGAAAAGATGAATTAATTCTGTTATTAAGTTCTTACTTAGATAATACTGGTACCTCTGGTGATCAAAGAAGTGGTTGGATTGTTTCAAACATTATGGCTTCCCGTGTTTTAATGAAAAGTTATGCCGATAGAATAGTTTCTAATTGTCAAGATATTGCTGCTGTAAAATTTATTGCCCATGGCTCAGATTACATTCAAGAATTTGCTATTCAATCTGATGGAAAACCTCGCCTACGAGATTGCATTGATTCTGATACTAGATTAACTCCTAATTGGAATGAAATGTATTGTTATTAAGCTTCTAAAAGTCTTAATTAACCTCAAATATTTCTTTCATTAATTTAGCAAAAAATATGAAAATTACTCATTTATTTTTTATCACCTGTCTTGTCAGTTTAACCAGCTTAGTCTTACCAGTAAACGCTCAAACATGGCGTCGTCATCAAGAAAATAACTATCGTAATGTGGTAGCTATTGTTAAACCTCATCGGAGTGGATATTGTAGCAATCATTTTATTCGACAAGATGGCAGGGTTTATGACGCAAGAAAGGGGACTCGTGGAAGTTATTTAATTGTTGATCAAGTCGTCTCATTGACAGGTGTTATTAACACCAATAATAGAGGTGATAAAATTTGGCAAGTTTTCTATCAACCCTCACGCACAACCATGTGGTTACATGACTGTGATTTATCTATTCCTCAACTCGTTGATTAATTAACAATAACCTAGAGGTTTAAACATGAAAATAATTCAAAATTCGATTGCTCGTATGATTGCTAATAGAGAGAAAATTTGGCAACAATATGATCGGGCTGATTCTAATCGAAAAGACCTAAGTAAACGCTTTGCTAAATATTATAGTAATACAAGTAAAGTTACGACTATTTCCCCCTTAACTTCTCAACAATTAGCCCCAGCTGAAATTGAAGCTTGTCTGGATAAATTAGAAGAAACAGACCGTAAAATTAACCAAGAAAAGTCTAACATAGAATCTCATAAAAATGAGATAGAGTCTTTAAAAATGAAGGCTCGTAACCTAATCATTGGGCTAAGTGTAGGAGGCGCTTTCTTGTTGTTTACTTTATTTGTTTTTATTAAAGGTAACTCCTCTGATGACTCTAATTCTTCTCAACTGTATCAGTTAAATACTCAAAAAAATGTTTTAAAATTATCTAAACAAGGAGAATAATGCTTATGTTTTGGCAACAACAAATTGAAGGGTTAAACCAAAAAATTGAACAAAGTAGTCAACGCATAACCGACTATTTAGGGTTTTGTGCTTCTTTGTTCAATCATGGTAAATTAAACGGCGAACAATTACCTAATTATTTTGGAAAATTTCTCCAAGATAGCTATCTATCGACTCAATCCTATTTAGAACAGCAACCATTAGAAATAATAGGAAGTTGGCAAGATTATCGTTGGGAGAATTGGAACATTAACGATAATTTATTATCCTCATTAGAGCATACAGAATTAATTCGTATTGGTCAATTAGTTGAACAAAGATCGAGTAATAACACTTTTTGTGTTCCCGAATTTGCTCCCTTTATTGGTGGGAATAAAACTATTATTATTCGCTGTAGCAATAATACCCGTAATACGGGACTAGAATTACTGCAATCTCTTGTGATTCGTGCCGCTATTTTACTTCCTTATCAAATACGTTATACCTTCTGTGATCCCGTTAATAATGGGGGTGCATTTTTAATGCGTCGTTCCCTTCCTGAGGCTTTGATTAGAGAAAATAGTGGCGAAGTTTATCGAGATTTATTAGAAGTCACTCAAGATATTCGTCGCGTCAAAGAAACCTATTTAGATCCTCAGTCTCCTGCCTTGCATTTACTCCCCCCAGATATTCGAGTCAATGAAAGATTTGAGGGGATTTTTGTCGCAGATTTTCCTAAAAGATATGACCGTAGAGATATTGAAGAATTACAAAAAATTGGTAATAGTGGACCAGAAGCTGGAAGATATGTGTTTATTCACTATAATCAAGATATTGATCTCCCTAGAGATATTAATATGAGTGGGTTTGAAAATGCCTTTTATATTGATCTCAGTAAACAGTCAAAGACAGCAACATCTTGTCAACTTCAATTTAAAGAGGATAGTATTCCCGACGCGGATTTACAAAAACAATTACTTGATAAAGTTAAACAAGCTAAACCCCCCGAACGAAAATTAGATTGGGATGATATAGTAGGAATTGATCCGCAAAATTGGTGGAATTATAGCAGTGAAGAATGGATAACCACACCTATCGGTGGAAGAGGAAGTTCTGATCAATTAAATATTTGGTTTGGTAAAGATAGCGAAGGTCATCAATGCGCTCATGGTATGCTAGGAGCAATGACTGGATCAGGAAAATCTACCCTGTATCATGGGCTTATTTTAGGCTTGGCAACTCGTTATAGTCCCTCAGAATTAAGATTTTATCTCATTGATGGCAAATATGGCGTAGAATTAGCCCCCTATCGCAATTTGCCCCATACCGAAGTAGTTTCCTTACATTCCTCCCCTGAATTATCGCGTAGTGTTTTAACTGAATTAATCGCCGAAAAAGAACGACGTAACGCCTTATTTAAAAGATTAGGGGTGTCAGAATTGGCAGGTTATCGCCGCCTAGGACAACCAGAGGGCAAAATGCCCCGTATTCTTCTAATTATTGATGAATATCAGGAGTTATTTTTTAACGACAAAGAGGATACTGCTTCCAGTCAACTACTGATTTTAGCCCAACAGGGGCGAAGTGCGGGTATTCATATGTTACTCGCTTCCCAAAGGTTTGGGGCTGAAGGAATGCGGAATCAAACGGGAATTTTGGGTAATATTCACCTGAGAATGGGAATGCAGATGTCAAAAACAGAAATTCAAGCCCTGACAGAATTTGGAAAACGAGGAAAACAATTATTAATGACCTGTGATTTGCCGGGGAAAATTGTTATTAATGACCGTAGTGGCGATGATAACTCTAATTATTTTGGGAAAGTGGCATTTATCGAAAAATCTCGCCGAGATATGATCATTAACGCTTTATCTCAAAAAGCTCATCAACTCTCCCCAGAAGATTACACGGAAACAGTGGTCTTTGATGGAGATTCTCAGCCTAATTTAGCAGATAATCCTCAATTACGCCATATTTTAGATTACGGTAAATGGTTAACCTCAGAAGATTGGGAAAAAATCGCCCGTTTACCTTTCTACAAAGGAGGATTAGGCATTTCTGACTGGTTTAGTGCAGAATACCCGGTCTTAACATGGCTAGGACAAGAATTTAGTGTAAGGCAACAGGCAAGGCTGATATTACGCCGTCGTCCAAGTGAAAACGTTCTAGTTATCGGTGGAGACTATAATACAGCCCGTTATGGAATTCTATCGGCTATTTTGACCAGTCTTGCTATTAATGGCAATCTTCAACAAACTCGTTTTGTTGTGGTAGATCGCAGTGTATCCGGTACACAATGGCATTTAGCATTGGAAGAAGTATGTCAGATTATTCTAAAACCTTTGGGCTTTACGACGGCATTTAACCGCGAAAATAGAATTATTACGGCAATTTTGAACAATTTAATTGTTCAACTTGACGAAAGAAACCAACTCAGTGAAGCAGACTTGATGACTCAACCTTCTATTTTCGTCATCATGACGGAATTAGATAGAGTAGATGACTTAAGACGGAGCAATGAGCAGTCTTATAGCCCAGAAAGTCACTTAACTACTCAAATTAAGCGATTATTGAAGGAAGGACCGAGTAAAGGTATTCATCTCATCCTCAGTTTTTCAGGGATCAAAGCTTTCTCTAATGTCCTTGATATTCGGCGAAATTTAGCTTATTTTCGCCATAGAGTCGCTTTACAGATGTCAGAAGATGATTCTTTCACCTTTGTTAGTGATCGCCAAGCCTCACGTTTACAAGCAGATGGAGATGTTCCAATTAAAGCCCTTTATCGGGATACGGATAGCGATCGCACTACTCTTTTTAAACCTTATAGTACGGAATCTACCCCCGAATTTAAGCAACAAATAGAGAAAATTGCTAATAGTTTGATCAAAAGAGCTTAAAGCTTAATTTAACCATGGATGACTCATTTTTACAACTCAAACACTTTCAACAGACCCTCGAACAATTCCATGATCGCGTTCAATCGGCGTGGCGAGAAGTGGAAACCACCTATGAGGATCTTTCTCCCCATTGGCAAGACCAAAAACGACAAAAACATGACGAAATGTGGCTTGATTTGCAAGAAAAGACTAATAATTATTATAGTCGCCAAATTCCCACCTATAATGATTTTTTAAACCATAAGTTACAAGTATTAGAGAGGTATTTAAACGGTGGATAATTCCCGAAAAACAGCCCTTTTAGCCTATCAAACTGCACTCAATCAATATTATTTGATTTTAAGCGAAGAATTGGAATTTCTCGATACGGCATGGCGATCGCTTGATGAAGTTTTTCAAGGATCAGCCGCCGAAGAATTTACAGGTTTTTGGACAAGAACCTTGGCAGAAATGGAAGATTCAAGGCTAGAAGTTCAGAAAATCCTCAATTTTATCCAAGAAATCCCCGATAAATCTTAATCATTATGACTATTCAAGATCCCCGTATTCTCATTAACCTTCTCAATGACTTAATTGAAGAACTTAGATACTGGAAAATAACCGCCCGTGATACCCTGGATCAAATGTCATGGCATCAAAGGCAAAGTGAAGAAAAAGTCAGTCAAGCTCTGTATCATGCTTCAATTATTCAAGATCAGGCTAAAAATGATCAAAAATTAGTTGATCAGGCTAATGATGAAGTTGCTCAATTGTTATCTAATTGTCATCAAGTCTTAGAAAAAGCTCAACAAAATTTGGCAGCAGCTCAAAATACCCAAAATCAGGCGCAATCAACCTTAAATCATTGGCAAACTCAGCTAAGTCTTGCGTTAGCTTGGTTAGAAAGGGCAGAAGACCGATTACAACGTGCCATAAACGAAAGACAGCAAGCAGAATTTACTTTACGCAGTGCAGAATCTGAATTACAAAGCGCACAATCCGCCCTCACCAGTTGCCAAAATTCAGGCTATACTGACAAGGATGGACGATATCATGCGCCCAATTGTTCTGGTCAGCAAGCTAAGGTTAGTCAAGCCCAAAATGCGGTTCAAGCTGCAATCCAACGCTTAAATAAAGCCATTGAAGAAGAAAAAGCAGCAAGAGAAGAAGTCGCACGAGCGCAAGCTAGGGTTAATTGTTGTCGAAATGCTATCGGATATGCTCAAACAGCCGTCTATCAGGCGAATATTACTTTAAATTATGCCCATAATGCCCTGAGTTTTGCCGAACGTAGTTTAGAAAACGCAGATGCAGCTAGACGGGAAGTTGATAGAGCGCAATTAGAGGCAAGCAATGAGCAGGAAATGGCAGATTTAATGTCTTTAGCCGTAAATAATGCCCGCAATTTCACCGAAGAAGCCCGAAATGATTTCAAAGGAGCGGAAAAGCAAGGAAACTCCGCTCAATGTTTAGAAATTGGGGTAACAAGAGAAATAGAATATCGAGTAGAAAGTCTGATTGAATTCAACCGTCCTTTTCAATTTTAGTGATTTTTGGAGGATAAAAAATGATGGAAGATATTGTTTGGAAGATGCAGCAGCGATCTCGCACTCTGCAAGACTATCGTAAAGATATTCGAGGCCTATGGCAAGATGAGGCTGCCAAAACTCTTAACCGTCGTTATCTTGACCCCCATGAAGATGACGATCAGAAAATGATAGAATTTTTGCAGAAACAGGTACAAGGCTTAGAAAAAACTAATGAGGAGTTGGTTAAAGCCAAAGATTATGCTTTAGAGGCTGAACGCTATTCCCAACAAGTTGAACATTTCTTAGAACGAGAAAAACAGGAAGTTAAACAAGCTTATTATTCTTATGATCGATCTATCGAATATTACGGCTTAACTCAAGCAGAATTACCTAATATTCACAGATTAATTCAACAAGCTAATCGCAGTTGTAACTAAAAAAGATATTTATATTACGAAATTTTATTAAAAATAAATGTTTGATAAATATCTATCTTAGACAGAAAAAAAGATGAATAACTAAGAGAATAAAAACAATGTTAAGTTACCAGAATATCAAAACTATTTTTTCCCAGAAATCATTTTTAGCGATTGCAGCTGAAACCTATGAAAGCTATAAAACAGAAACAGGTGGCATTTTTTTAGGAATTAGAAACCCTAATAAATGGTATATTTTAGAAACCTTAGATTCGGGTCTAAATCCTATCTTTCGCCCCGGCTATTTTGAGTATGATAATGCTTATATCAACCACCTGTCTAACAAAATTGCCAGATTTTATCGAGAACCCATAGAAGTTCTTGGACTATGGCATAGACATCCGGGCAGTTTTGATTACTTTTCCTTAACTGATGATACAATTAATAAAAAATATGCTTCTCAACATTCTGAGGGAGCTATTTCAGCCTTAGTTAATTTTGACCCATTTTTTCGATTGACTATGTATCACGTTTCCCTCCCTTCTCAATCTGATTCACGACCCGAATATACTAAGCTTTCTATAGAAATTGGAGATCAATTAATTCCCAAAAATTTGCTAACTATTAAATCTTTATCTGATTATTTGTCAATAGTTAATGATTAATTTTATTCAATCTAGTTACACAAGTATTAACTTTTTTCATACTTAACTTAATTGACGGTGAATAGATGATCAAGCTATAATCCTTAAAAGTGAAATTTCAGACTATGCCCAATCTCAATACCAGTGCTAACGTCAAAAAAAGAATTCTGATCTTCTTAGAAAGACTATTAACTCATGTTAATAAGGAATCACGAGATCATCAGTATTGGTCGAATCACCTATCTTTCAGGTGGCTTGCAGAAGGTGCATCACATCCTAAGCTAATTGTCTATACAACTTTAAAAATATTAACAGATTTTTGTCATGGAATTACTAAGCAAAAGTTAGGGGCTGCCATTACTGTTGAACAGATGAGAAATGACCTTAAGGTTTTACAAGAATGGGAAATACTAACAGATAATAGATACAAACAAGCTAAAGGCGCAGCAAATTTGCACTTTACCCTAAATCTTTGGCATTCATCAACAGAAGAAAATTTGAAAAAATTTGAGGAAGAATGGGATAAGCGTAAATCTCCCAATCCTCAAAATTCATCAGTTAAAACAGAAATAAATTATGATAATTTCGGATTAATTCCTGATATTTCTCAGATTTATGGGAGAGAAAAAGAACTAGAATTATTAAAACAAAAGTTTTTTCAAAATAGTCCCCCGTGTAAAATTATCGGAATTTTCGGAATAGCAGGAATCGGAAAAACATCTCTTGTCTGTAAACTGATTGAGCAAATTCAAGAGGAATTTCCCCGTGTTATCTATTGGTCTTTTTTGAATCCCCCTTTACCCCTAGAATTTCTGGAAAATATAAGTAATATTATTTCACAGAATATTAGTTTTAAGACAGAAGATAAATTTAAAATAAAACTGATAAAATTTATCAAGATACTAGCCAAATATCGTTGTTTATTATTTTTAGATAATATTGATGCGATTATTGAGCATGAAAACTATCGAGAATATAGTGAAATTTTACAAGCAATTGGTCAGTCAAAGCACAACAGCTGTTTAATTATAACCAGTCGAAAAATTCCTCAAAAACTTGAATCGTTAGTGGGAAATAAAACTTCAACTTATTTCCGAGATTTACAAGGACTTGACTATCAAACTGGACGGCAAATTTTGAGAGATATTGACACCTTTCATGGTTCAGAGGATGAATGGCAATTTTTAATTCAACAAGTCTGTCACGGCAATCCTTTATTCATCAAATCTATCGCTCATCATATTCAACGAGTTCATCATAATAATCTCTCGGATTTTCTTTTAAAAGGTAATCTTCTGATAGAAAAAATCGAGTCTATTTTAAATTCTTACTTTCAGCAACTATCTGATTTAGAAAAAGCGATTATTTTTGAGTTAGCGATTAATCGAAATCCAGTTTCTTGGTCGGAACTAGAACATAATATTATCATTGAACCTGACGGTAAAAGTATCCAAGAAGGAATTAGATCATTATCTAGCAAAATTCTGTTAGATAAAAAAGATGACTACTTTACCATACATCCTCTACTGATTGAATATTTCACTCAAAAAATTATTACCATAGCAACAGAAGAAATCAAAACTCAAAAATTCCAATTATTAAGAAGTAACTCCTTGACTAAAACTACTGTTCCTGATTATCTAAGAAAGATTCAAATTAATGTTATTTTACACCCAATAATTAAGAACTTAATCCATAATTTTCAAGAAAATAATCTAGAAAGAAAACTAATCGATTGTTTAAAGACATTAAAAAATGAACCTTCTGGACAAATTGGGGGCATTGCTGGCAATATTATTAACTTACTTAATATACTGAAAAATGGTCACTTAATCGGCTACGATTTTTCCCATATCCCTATTCGACAAGTCGATTTTTCAAACATTAGACTCAACCAAGTAGATTTTTCCTATTCGCAGTTTTTTGACTGTATTTTCCCTCAAACTTGTGGCAGTATTTTATCAATTTCTTGCAGTCAGTTTAATCGCTCTTTTCCAAGAGAAGAGCTTTTAGCAACTGGTGACAGTCATGGGATGATTTACCTCTGGAAAGTCAAACAAGACGGAAAATTAGAATTAAGCAAAAGTTTTCCTGCTCACGGAAGCTGGGTGTGGTCAGTAGCCTTAAATTCCGAGGGACAGTTACTAGCAAGTGGGGGACAAGATGGAATTGTTAAAATTTGGTCTATTACAACAGATCTATCTATAAATTGTCATTCTTTGCCCCACCCTTCTCAAAAACATTATGCTCCTATTAGAGCCGTTACTTTTAGTGCTGATAGTAAGTTTTTAGCCACAGGAAGTGAGGACAAAACTATTAAAATATGGTCAGTTGAAACAGGAGAATGTCTCCACACCCTTGAAGGACATCAAGAACGAGTAGGTGGTGTTACCTTTAGTCCAAATGGTCAACTTTTAGCCAGTGGCAGCGCTGATAAAACCATCAAAATATGGTCAGTTGACACAGGAAAATGTCTCCATACTCTTACAGGACACCAAGATTGGGTTTGGCAAGTTGCCTTTAGTTCCGATGGTCAACTTCTAGCCAGTGGAAGTGGGGATAAAACCATTAAAATATGGTCTATTATAGAAGGAGAATATCAAAATATTGATACTTTAGAAGGACATGAAAGCTGGATTTGGTCAATTGCTTTTAGTCCGGACGGTCAATATATAGCCAGTGGGAGTGAAGATTTTACACTGCGATTATGGTCAGTAAAAACCAGAGAATGTCTTCAATGTTTTAGGGGATATGGCAATCGATTATCATCAATTACTTTCAGCACCGATAGTCAATATATTTTGAGTGGTTCTATAGATCGTTCGCTCCGATTATGGTCTATCAAAAACCATAAATGTCTTCAACAGATTAATGGTCATACTGACTGGATCTGTTCAGTAGCTTTTAGTCCCGATGGAAAAACATTGATAAGTGGAAGTGGAGATCAAACGATTAGATTATGGTCAGGGGAAAGTGGCAAAGTAATTAAAATTTTACAAGAAAAAGATTATTGGGTTTTATTGCATCAAGTCGCAGTTAGTGCGAATGGTCAACTGATTGCTAGTACCAGTCACGATAACATCATTAAACTTTGGGATATTAGGACAGATGAAAAATACACTTTTGCTCCAGAACATCAAGAGCGCGTATGGTCGATCGCTTTTAGTCCTAATAGTCAAATGCTGGCAAGTGGTAGTGGAGATAATTCTGTTAAGCTTTGGTCAGTTCCGAGAGGATTTTGTCTTAAAACTTTTGAGGAACATCAGGCCTGGGTATTATCAGTAACTTTTAGTCCTGACGGAAAATTAATAGCAACTGGTAGTGAAGATCGAACTATTAAACTCTGGTCTATTGAAGATAATATGACTCAATCTTTGCGGACTTTTAAAGGTCATCAAGGAAGAATTTGGTCTGTTGTCTTTAGTCCTGACGGTCAGCGATTAGCCAGTTCAAGTGATGATCAAACGGTCAAAGTTTGGCAAGTCAAAGATGGTAGATTAATTAATAGTTTTGAAGGTCATAAGTCTTGGGTATGGTCAGTAGCTTTTAGTCCCGATGGGAAGTTACTAGCAAGTGGGGGGGATGACGCAACAATCCGAATTTGGGATGTTGAAACAGGTCAACTTCATCAACTCCTGTGTGAACATACTAAAAGTGTCAGGTCAGTCTGTTTTAGTCCCAACGGTAACACATTGGCCAGCGCAGGTGAAGACGAGACGATTAAACTTTGGAACCTAAAAACAGGAGAGTGTCAGAACACTTTACGCTCTCCCAGACTTTATGAACAAACAAATATTAAGGGAGTAGAAGGGTTGAATTATGAAACGAGCAACACCATGAAAATTTTAGGAGCTTTTCTGTCACGTTGAAGAGAGGATAGAAGTTAGTCAAGGGAGTCTCATTGAGAGGTAATCCCGATCTGAAAATCCCTAAAACCCCACACCCCACTTCATAATTCATCATTCATAATTCATCATTCATCATTCATAATTCCCATGTAGTCTTAACGGGTTACTCCATCCACCACCGGACGGACATCGCTGCCCTCAAAATAGCCGGGGTTGCCTGTCCAGTTGAAATCCGACACGCGGATGTTGAGTATTCCCAACTGCAGCACTGGGTTATAGCGCAAAATTAAACTATAGGTGCGACGACTCCATTCGAGAAAATATTCTGTACTGATTTCCTTAGCTTGATCGATACTATAAATGCTCTGGAAACCCACGCGAATCGGACCATATACCTGTTGAGTTATACCATAGGACATGGTTTGTTGATCAACAAAGCGATCAAAGAAAAAGGGTGATTGTCCGTTAACTAAACCCTGACTAAAACTGAGATTAAATCCAGTATAGTCGAACAAATTGCGGGAAAAACGCCCAAACTGTCCTAATAATCCCACAGTTCCCGTGACGGAATTTTGCGTCTCTCCATTAGTGTAATAACTGGTGACACCGGTGACACCAGTGACAATAGCAATATAGGGTTGAACGGGAAGAGGAGAAAATCTTAAACCTTGGTCGGGAGTCGGTGGTAAAGTAAGGGCAGACCAGAGTAAAAAACTGCGATTGAGGGAGACAGCACCCTGAAAACGGCTTAAATTAGTAACATTATCCGTTGCATTGGCCGCTAGGAGATCACTGCGATCGGTGGGTGCGTTAACATTCTGAACAGAAGCTTGATAACTGAGTCTAATATCCGTATTCGGGACGACAATCACCGGTGAGGTCAAAATTGCCCCAAAACTGCTATTAACCGTCTGAAACCCTAAAGAACCGTTAAAGAGACGCTCGCGATAATTGTACTCCACATTGAGCAGATAGGGATCCTGCAACTGTCCGATCGTCTGTTGAAAGCGAATTTTAGAACGAACAATATTTTCGATCTGTTCCAAATCTAAATTAGAAAAAGAAGCTGTCGCTTGCAAAAACGAGCGCTCACCAAAATTAGTGGCAAAATTGCCCAACAAACCGAAAGCTTTCGGACTAAGGGCCGAAACTTCGCCACCTCCGGGGTTAGCTGAGGGAAAAGCATCGGGATTAAGGACTTTTTGAATTAAATATTGCGGTGTCAACTCAAAAAGAGTCTTCGGTGTCTCCACTAAAGTTAGGGGACTTTCTACGAAAAATCCGCCCCGATCCTCCCCATCATAGCCTGGGGCAATTAAAAAAGGACGACGACGACGGCGATCGAACGTAAGACTATTAATAAAAGTGGGTGCCACTACCCGTTGATCGAAAACCAACTGGGAATTACTCATCCGTAACTCATCGGTAAAGGGGCCGGTACTGCGAAAAGTGGCGGAATTAGCTCGAACTTCCAATTCAGGGGGGGAAAAAGGGTCATTCGTCAGACGCACATTAGTGGCATTCCACACCTTACCATCAAAATTCAAGCGTTCGGCCTGAAAACGGACACGATTAATCGTTCCCCCCGATGGACTACTAATATTCTGTCGATCGCGTCGACTGGGATCCTGTCCCCCGACGACAAATTGAAAACCCTCTCCCGTGGTGATTCTCTGCAAGGGTTGATTTAATGCCAAACGATCGGTTAGGGTTCCAAAAGAACCACCGGCCCCCACATCCGTGGGCAGCGTTTGTCCTAAATCCCTAGCGGTGCTGGGTTGAAAAATCTCCCCATTAGCATTAAATACCACACCGCTATCCTGGACGAAATAATACTCAAAGCGATCGCCGCGCAGGATTTGATCTCCCCGGGTTAGGATCACCTGGCCCTCCGCTACCGCTAACTTTTCGGGAAGATTAATCTGTAAGCGATCAGCTGTTAGTACACTTTGGGCAAAACGCAGGGTAACATTACCTCTAGCGGTGATAATCTGCCGATTTTGGTCAAATTCCTGCTCATCGGCCACCAATTCTAGGGGCTTTTCCCCTTCTGGATTAACTGCAGCGGTCTGAGCTAGGCTGTTATTGAGGGAAATCCAGTATTCTTGGCTGGTTTTTTCGCCTTTTTTCCGCACTAATAGCCGAGTCGAGCCATTTTTCTGGTTAAGAGCTTTTTGATTTAATCCTGAAACTATCTCGGTTTCGGGATGAATGGTGACACCAACGGCTGCGGGGGGTGGAGAATTCTGGACAGAAAGGGGTTTTCCTAAAGCTGCCGCATCACCCCCACTGCTAGGTAAAGGTTCTAAGGGAATACCCTGATCGGGAACCAAGGGTTTTACCTCGACGGTTTCCGGGGGTGGAGTGACGGTGAGGGGAATAGAAACGCTCTCTTCTGAAGGCTTTTTTGCCTCTAGAGGTGCTGGGGTGACAGGGAGGGGAACTACAGACGTGGGAATATTTTCAGCAACTTGGCGCTCCTCCGTTTCCGGTTCGGCTACAGTATTAATCAGGGCAGGTGGTTCAACAGCTAAGAAAAAAAAAGACATGACTGCACGAGTCGGCGATCGAAATAGAGGACGAGCGAACCTCAATGATACTACCACGATCATTATTTCTAGGGAGACAGGGAAAGTCCGATAACTTGTTCCCTGTGTCTCTACCCTAGAACCAGTTTGATAATTGTCTTCTACTCAAAGTCTTTGCGTCCGGGGTTACGGGTAGGATCGCCAGAAAGGAAGCCAAAGATAAAAAGTAAGACAAAGAAGGAAACAACGATATAAACGGCGATTTTTAGGGTTAACATTACTAAGACGTTCTCCTTAGACTAGATTAATGCAATAACAGGGTTGGCATACCTTGACCTACTTTACCCTATTTGAGTGATCCCTGAACAGAGAAAAGTGATCAGTCTTCAGTTATCAGCCTACTGTTTACTGTTTACTGATCACTTAAAATACAACTAAATAGCCTATTTTTAGCCAATTTATGAATAATCTCGGTAAATTATATGTGGTGGGAACGCCGATCGGCAATTTAGACGATCTGACTTTCCGATCCCTGGCAACTCTCAAAAAAGTCGCTCTAATTGCCGCCGAAGATACCAGACACACCGGCAAATTATTACAGCATTTTGATATTTCAACCCCTCAAATTAGTTACCATGAACATAATCGCCTTTCCCGTCTCGATGAGTTATTAAATATTCTCAGCCAAGGTCAGGATATCGCTTTGGTTACTGATGCGGGAATGCCGGGGATTTCTGACCCGGGTTATGAGTTAATTAAAGCTTGTATAGAAGCTCAGATCGAAGTGGTTCCCATCCCCGGAGTAACGGCGGTAATTACTGCTTTAGCGGTGTCGGGATTACCCACGGAAAGATTCTGTTTTGAAGGATTTCTTCCGGGTAAGGCAAAGCTGAAACAAGAGCGCTTAGAGGGTTTAAAAACCGAGACGAGAACGATGGTTTTTTATGAAGCACCTCACAAACTTATTAAGACTTTGGAGGATTTAGGCGAAACTTTTGGACCCACGAGAAAGATAGTTTTAGGTCGGGAATTAACTAAGCTTTACGAAGAAATTTGGCGAGGAACTATCGACGAGGCGATTAATTTATATCGGGAGAATAAAACTCCTAAAGGAGAATTTACGCTCGTAGTTATGGGCAACGATCAGGCCGATAATATCCAATTATCCGACGAGGAATTAAAACGGGAATTACAACAAATTATAGAACGGGGAGTTAGTCGATCGCAAGCCAGCAGACAATTAGCACAGGTTACTAATTTATCCCGCAGTCGTTTATACAAATTAGCCCTAGAAATTTGATGATTATCAATTTTTATTCCCACCGCTAATCCTCGATTATTTAGCCGATTGAAGTAACAAAATTCCCCCGGCAGTTAATCCTAAAATGTTGGGCAACCAAGCGGCCATCAAGGGGGTTAAAACTCCGCCAATGCCTAAGGAACTGGTGACAAAAGATAGGAGATAATAGGAGAAAATTAGGACAATACAAATACCGAAACTGGTGGCTTTATTAGAATTTTGGGGACGCAATCCCAAGGCTGCCCCAATCATGCCAAAAACTAAACAAACAAAGGGTAAAGATATTTTCTGCTCGATTTGAACCTGTAGTTTTCTAATTTTGGTAGGATTGCCACTTAATTGCAGTATTTCTAGGTATTCCCGCGCTTGTCTTAGGGTCATTTCTGAACCATCTCGGCCTCGAAAAGCTAAATCTAAAGGGGTACGCGGTAGGGCTAATTGTTGATGTTGAAAGCGGACAATATTACGATAGGAACCATTAGGATCAATTAGATAAATTGTGCCGTTATAAAAATCCCAGATATTTTTTTCAATATTCCAAGAAGCTGTTTCTGAGGTAATAATTTGATTAACTTCTGGTTGGGTGCGATCGAGAATGGTTAAACCTAACATTTCTTGACCGTTAAATCTTTCAGCATAAAATAACCTTCTTAATACTGTTTGCGATTCCCCTCCATCCGGTGGCCGCACTTTGCCGTATTCAGGATAAATAATATTATCTTCAATAAAAGATTTGCGATTTGGTCGCAGAGCTTTGGTCATGGTAGCATTAGCTTCATAACTAGCAGCTGGAGCCACATAATCATTAAAAATGTAGGTTAATCCCGTCACTATTAAACTTAGCACAATGGCGGGAATTATTAGGCGATAAACACTAATTCCAATACTTTTAAAAGCAATCAATTCGCTATCACTGGCTAAACGACTGTAGGCCATTAAAGCTGCTAAAAGTATCGACATGGGAAAGGCTAAAACAATAAACTCTGGCATTTTTAATAAGAGAATTTTTAGGGCCAAAGTAAAAGGTAAACCCGACTCAGTAATCCGTCTCACTAAATCAAATAAAGTCCCGATCGCCACTCCCAAAGAAGTGAATAAACCCATACCAAATAGAAAGGGTAATAATAACTCGACAAAAATATAGCGGTCTAAGATGGTAAATCCGGGTATTCTACTTAAATTTCCTTGCCAATTGCTAACTTTCATGATATAATGCAGCGATTTTTTTATTAATAACAATTATCTTAAGAAATTATCACCCAAATAATACTGACGCACCAGAGGATTATTATACAGTTCTTCACCACTTCCCGCCGCTAAAATCTGCCCTTCGCGCATAATATAAGCCCGATTAGTAATAGCCAAAGTTTCTCGCACATTGTGATCAGTAATTAAAATTCCCATCTGACGATCCCTTAAACCAGCAATCATCGCTTGAATCTCAGATACAGCGATTGGATCCACCCCAGCGAAAGGTTCATCTAATAACAAAAATCTTGGTCCGTTGACTCCCACCGCTAAAGCGCGAGCTAATTCCGTCCTTCTTCTTTCTCCTCCAGAAACGTAAGCTCCTTTAGTGCCAACAATCTTATCGAGGCGAAATTCTTTTAATAAATTATAGAGACGATTTGCCCGTTGGGAAAAGGGAACTCCCGACTGTTCTAGGGCTAACTGAATATTTTCTGATACAGTTAAATAACGAAAAATACTGGCCTGCTGCGTCAGATAGCCAATACCCAGACGCGCCCTTTGATTAAGGGGTAATTTGGTAATTTCTTTTTGATCGAGCCAAACGCGCCCTTGATTCGGTTTAATTAATCCCGTGGCGATATAAAAAGTTGTGGTTTTCCCCGCGCCATTTGGTCCTAATAACCCGACAATTTCCCCCGGGGCAACGGTAATACTCACTCGGTTAACCACGAGTCTTTTACCGTAGGATTTATGGATATTTTCTAATACTAAAGTCATCTTTATCCGGTGTTGGGGTGTGGGGTGTGGGGTGTGGGGAGAATACTGCCTTTTGCCTTTTGCCTTTTGCCTTTTGTCTCCTGATTCCTGTCTCCTGACTATCACTGCGGGTTAATAATTGGGGCAGCGGGGAGGGAAGGGGAAGGTATGGGTGCGGGTGTCGGGGAAGCAGCTGGTTGGGGGGAAGTTTCGTTATCTTTGACTAAATAAATTGACTCCACCTGCTGACTGGTTTGGGGAGTAGCGATAAATCTACCCTCATCGACTAGATAAGTCATCGTTTCAGCGCGGATACTGTTGCCTTCTTGCAAAACATAAACATTACCCGTCATCACTAAACGACGTTCGCGGCTAAAATACTGAGCTTGGGCAGAAGTGGCCTGCATTTTACGGGCAGGATAGAACACTTGTACGTTACCTCTCGCAGTAATTACGCCCGTTTTTGAGTTTGCCTCTTGAATATCCGATCGCACTGTCATGGCATTACCGGGTACAATATTCTGCTGTGCCTTGACTAGGGGAGAATTGCCCAATCCCACCATTAAGCTGGTAGAAACGAGGGCAACTAGCCATCCCCTGATTTTTGCGGATCTTGCTCTCATAGAAATGTCACCTATAAGTAAATGGTTTCAATTAAATTGAAGATAAATCGCCCCTTGATCCCCCCTTAATCCCCCCTTGATAAGGGGGGTGCTGATCCCCCCTTAATCCCCCCTTGATAAGGGGGGTGCTGATCCCCCCTTAATCCCCCCTTGATAAGGGGGGTGCTGATCCC
>NZ_JADBUZ010000205.1:0-9524 GCF_020245305.1 Microcystis sp. M20BS1
ACCGAGGTAGCAGAAGACACCTAGTAAGAAGTGGAAAATGACTAACTGGTAGGGACCACCGTTGTATAACCACTCATCTAAGGAAGCAGCTTCCCAGATGGGGTAGAAGTGGAGTCCAATCGCGTTGGAAGAGGGAACAACTGCACCGGAGATGATGTTGTTTCCGTAGAGTAGAGAACCAGCTACAGGCTCGCGGATACCGTCGATATCTACGGGAGGAGCTGCGATAAAGGCGATGATGAAGCAGGTGGTGGCGGTGAGCAGGGTGGGGATCATGATCACACCGAACCAGCCGACATAAAGACGGTTGTTGGTGCTGGTGATCCACTGGCAGAACTGCTCCCACAGGGAAGCGCTTTCGCGCTGTTGTAGAGTGGTGGTCATTGGTTTATGATTCCTATTAAGTTATCGAGGTACGATTGATTGATGATGTCTCTATCTTAAAGACTTTGTATCGGTTTGTAAAGGGGTTTGAAACTATTGTTACTTATACCATTGATAAGCTGAGGTTATGAAATGGTTCGGGTGCGGTTCGGTCTTTTCTGATCTAAGATTGAAGATATGACTCGACAACCTCACGACCAATTTGCCAAACAATACCTAGAAGAATTGCTTTCTCCTTTGGGAAGGGTGGAAGTTAGCAAGGAAGTGGCGGATGAAACCCGTCAGGTGGATGTTTTCTTCTCTCCTGACTCTAATATGCGGGAAAATGCTCAATCTTTGGGTCTTTTAGGGCAAATGGTGACCACAAGCACTTTGCTTGAGCCTTTTCGCCATGCTCCCAATCGAACGGAAATTCGCAACTGTATCTTAAAATTGTTTTCGATTTTCGCTGAACTTCAACGGAAAGGGAAACGGGAAAAAACTGAGTTAAATGAGGATGAATTACCTAGATTATGGATTTTGGCTACCTCTATTAGTTTACACATCCTAGAGAGTTTTAATGCTAAATTAGAACTGGAAAACTGGACAGAAGGGATTTACTTTTTATCTCCTTCTCACCGAACGGCAATTGTAGCGATTAATCAGTTACCTATTACCCCGCACACTTTACTGTTAAGATTGTTGGGACGGGGGAAAACCCAAAGCCAAGCGGTGAGAGAGTTGCTTGAGTTGCCTTCCGGCGATTCCTTCCGTCAAAATGTCATGGAATTATTGATCAGTTGGCGCGTGAGTGTTGAAATTAACAATCTTTTAGAATCAGAAGATAGGGAGGTATTTATGGCTTTATCTCAATCTTATTTAGAGTGGAAAGAGGCGACTAAACTGGAAGGACTTCAACAAGGACAACGACAAATTATTGAAAATTTAATGCAGGTGAGGTTCGGGGAATTGGATGAGTCTTTAATAAAAGTCATTGATGAGTTGCTCAAGTTATCACCGATGGAGTCTAGTCGTTTATTATTGGAGTCTTCACGCGAAGATTTAATCAGACGATTCCTCTCTGAATAAATTAATTATATCTGGACTTGGTTCAAAAAACGACTGAATTGATAACAGGGGCAATATGGAAGAATTGTTAGAATTAAAGGATTTACTTTTAGTAGGAAATGTTCCCGATGCCTTGCTCCTGGTAGAGGAAATGACAGAAATGAGCAAAGATGATAAGCTCAATAAGATTTTTAGCTTTAGTATTATTGTCCTATTACATCTGATTAAACAGCAAGCAGAAAAACGCAGTACCCGCTCATGGGAAACCTCTATTTCTAATTCTGTTAGACAGATTCAACGCATTAATAAACGACGTAAAACTGGAGGAAATTATCTAACAATAGAAGAATTAAAAGAAACCTTAGATGATGCTTATTCTTCGGCTTTAAGACAAGGGGCATTAGAAGCTTTTGAAGGTATATATAAACCCGAAGAAATTGAAGCTATGGTTGATAAAAATCAAATTATTAATCAAGCAATGGAGTTGATTTTAGGATAGGAGAACTGCACAGAATAATCAGATAGCTAATTAAACCAGTTCAAAATTTTGTTCCAAATAGATGATACAGATGTTGTAAGTTTCTTCCAAATATTATCAAATTTATCCCAAATGTTTTCATCTTTTGGAGGTGGTGTTTTACCCGTGCCAAATTTATCCCAAATGTTTTCATCTTTTGGAGGTGGTGTTTTACCCGTGTCAAATATATCCCAAGCACTTGATGAATTGGTTTTAAGTTTTTCCCAGGGATCTGAAGATGTTGTATTTTTTGGACTGGTTTGAGTTTGAACTCCGTTAGGGGAGAAAGTCCATCCTTGACTTGAGGGAGGAGGGTATGGGGATGGAGTAGAATTATTAGATGTAAAACCCCAATTAGTAGGATTATTAACTACAGGAACAGGTGAAGTAACGATTGGAATAGGGTTAGTAGGAGGCACAAAACTCCATTTAACTCCTGTGTAATTGTTGACTAAATTTTCAAGAGTTTGTAGGTTTTCAATATTTGATTGTTGACAAAATTTCTCTAATTCTTGGGTAAAATACACAATCTCAGGAGAAAGATTTTTAAGTTCTTTGAAAATCTTGGATGAATTAGGTTTAATTAGGTCTTTTTCGGAAAATAGTAGCCTTTCTTCTTGTTGTATTTGTTGCCAATAGTTGGGATTTTCTGATAAAACAAGCAATGATAAATAAATTACCATTTCTGAGAAATAGTCAGCTTTTGGACTTAATTTAGATAACTTATTTCTGTTAGGATGTTGATAACCAGGGAGTCCTTTAATATTGTCGGTTGCGTTGCTTAATTGAGGAACATATAAACTATCATAGTCAATTAAACATAGATCACCATTTTTACGCACTATAATATTACCGTGTTGTAAGTCTCCATGAGAAATATTATTTTGATGAAGAATTTTAACCATTTCTAAGAATTTTTCGGCAAAGTTACGGATAGAAGTCGGGTTATTAATATTATTAGATATAAATTTTTTAAAGCTAATACCATCAACCCATTCCATTCTAATAATGGGAAATCTTTGTCCATTGACTAAAATTCCTTGTTCTTGGTAAGCAAAATCAACAAAATAAGGAAGTTGAACTGTTTTAAGATAGGCATCAATCGCCTTATAACGAATTTTTAGATCCCCTAAATCTTCTATCCAACATTTAAGGGCATATTTTTTAGGATTAGTTTGAATTTCATAAACAACGGCTTTTCCGCCATTATGAGACAGTAAAAAGTTCTGATTTTGCTTTTGCTTAACAGGCTTTCCTTGTTGTAAAATACCATCGTATATAAATCTATCAGGGTATTTTACGACTGTTTCATAGTCAGTTCTAAGCGGATATTTCATTTTTTTACATACCCCACAAATGTAAATTTAGACCAATTGGGAAGGGAATCAAATTCAAGTTTTTTAAACTTTGATGGTTCGCTTAATTGTCCAAAAACATCCCTTTCTGATTCACTAGCCAAAGTTCTCAGATTTGTCTTGGGTTTTATTTCTATTTCATCCCTTGCACAAGTAGAACATTGATTCAAGATTGCTTGATTAGCATAAAGATCAATCTGAAATTTAATCCATTTGTCTCCTTCTTCTAAAATTAAAACCTGAGATGAGTCAGATAAAGCAGGAATAATAATTTCTTGAAAAGTTTGATCTTTGTAGATTTTATTTCCTTTTTCAAGGTTCATATATTTAGGTTCATATTTAGTGACTTGACTAGATGAATTTGAATTGCTTGATTGTTCAGTTTTTATACTATTTATTTTGTTAGCTGTCTGAGAAATAAAATATAATATGGTCGCAGTGGAGAGTATAGTTAAGAATATATTTAAAGGAATAAAAACAAGGAGAAGATTACGGATTCCATCTATTCCTTTAATTACGGGTGGTTTGTCTTCTCTCAGTTGAGGACTTGAAGAAGAAACTCCTCTCAAATTGCGGTGCGTCATGGGTAAAGATGGCAGAAATTTTAATAATGTTTGTAGATTGGAGCTTATTTTGGCAAAACCAGAAGTATCTTCTAAATTTTCAGCAGGAGTATTGTCTTTAGGTTCTTCTTCTACTTTTGAAGAATTGTTTTTATCTTCGTTAAAAGGCTGTTTGTTTTCATTACTTGAAGGTAAAATGATAGGAGGATTTTTTTGATTTTCTTTTCTGGTTTGTGTAGGCAAACTGATGATTTCACCATCACTGACTTCTAAAATCATTAAAGTGACATCATCATTTTTCATTTTTATTGTGTCATCCTGTCTAGCAGATTTTACAAAATTCTCAAACTCCTGTATTGTAAGTAAAGTTGTTAAAATATCTCTTTGCTGTTCTGTATATTTAAAAATATATTCAGCTAGAGCGTCAGTTGCTAGTACAAAATAAAGCTTATCTGAATCTTGTTTGTATTTTAATTCGATGTCTAAAAATTCTGGCTCATGATCATTATTTTTAGAGCGACTTCCAAAATATTCAGGTTGATTATTAAAATCCGTTGATTTTTTCAATAAATGGGTTTGAATTAATTGATTTCCCTGAAAAATAAACAGACAGCTATCGCCAACAATTGAGATTTTTGCTTGATTTTCAATAAATTGTAACCCAATAAAGGTAGATGTTGCTGATTTAGAACGTTCCAAACCATTGTAAATCTCAATCCAGGCAAAATTATTACCGCTTTTTGCTTTTTCTAATTCTGCTCTAACTTCTTCTAACCATTTTTGCTGAATTAGTTCAAGCCATTCTTGCCAATTGTTTTTATCAATCTGGGGATTTTCACAAAAATAATCAACAAGAAGTTTTGACCATATACTTGAGTAAAATGATTGAGTTGCACCATCGGCGATCGCAAAACAATTCTTAGCTTCATTATAGCTAAAATTATCTTGACAACCGCTAATGGTTTCCATCTCTTTATGAGTTCTATCACTGAACCGACGGATGACTGAAACTTTATGATGAGATTCCATAATTAATGACAATAACTTTAGCGTAATGCTCCTTGAGAACCAAATTGAAGAAGTTTAATCAGTGCTTCAGCATCAGCATTAAAGATAAAACCTCTGGCATTAGGTTGAACATTAAAACCCGCATTTTTGGCACTCTCAGCAAGAGGATCAGGAAGCACACTGGAAATATCAAACAAAAAGTTAGCAAATTTATTATTGTTAAAACCAGCATTGTCACTAGGTAACTCTATTTTCCCTGCTGATGCGTTAGAAATATGAGCATTCAAAACAATCACGTTACCGTCACTTGTTTTAAGTTGTGCTAGTTTTTTCGCTTCAGTAGTAGCAGCATTAAAATCATTAGGTTCTCCATCGGTTATATTAATAACAACGGGTGGAAAGCTATCGGGATGATTAGAAATAAATTTTTCTACCCCATTATAAGCCTGTTTAAAGGCTTCAGCCATTGGTGTTCCATTACTTGCAGTCGGTTTCACAAACACTCGCATTACTTCATCCACTTCAACCAACCCACCTGCACCATCAGAGACTTTTCTCTTAAGGGTTGTTGTATTGGGATTTTTAGCCAACTCTGAGGCTTTGTCTAGAAATAGTATATTAATACTTGCTCCATAGCCAACCACTGCCACAAAACATCTGTCTTTAATCTCATTACCCGATGAACAAGCTGTAATAATTTCTCCGATGACTCGATTAACGGCTAATGCGGCAAACTCTGCTTTATTTGAATTAGCGTATTTATCTGACATTGAAGCTGACTGATCAATCATAATCAGGATAAATCCAGGGTTGGCTCTACTCAGTAGTTCTTGATACATAACTTAAAGATTACTTCATTGATTTTTGAAATGGAAAAGATGATCATGTCACCGCAAAATGGGCTATGATGACAATCTAGCAAGCAAATAGGACTAATTAGCTTGATTTACCTAACATCTCAGTATTGTAGCGCTTGATTTTAGTACCAAAGTAGGCTTTGGTACACAATTTATAGGTAGGTTACGGTACAGTCTTAGTTCCGTTTGGTATAATATATTTGATTACCCCTCTAATTTTTTAACCAGAAATGAATAATATTGACCAAGTTTTGCAATATGTTGATGATTTAATGTTTGAGAAAGTGGCGTCTCATCTGACACCAGTACAAGAAGCAATCTTGACAGGGGTTTGGCAAGGTCAAAAATATTGGCAAATTGCTCAATCTTTTAATGGTTGTAGTGAATCTCATATTAAAAAAGAGGCTGCTAACTTATGGAAAAAGTTGGGTAAGGTATTAGACGAAGATGTTAATAAAGATAATTTACGATCCAAGTTAGAAAGAAAATATCGGGTTTCTCAAGCTTATCATTCGGGGAATTGTTTGTTACAAATTGATAACATCAATATTGGTGGTCAAATTATTCAAACGACTAATGATAACCAAAACCGATCATATTCTTTACATAATAATAAATCTCCCATGATTGACTTAACAAAAGCTCCTGAATTAAGGTATAACTATGGACGTAAGTTAGAAATATCAACCTTAAAAGAATGGCTAGATAATAAAACTCGATTAATTACTATTTATGGGTTAACTGGAATCGGAAAAACAGCTTTAACCCTTAAATTAGTTTCAGAAATTGCCCCACAATTTGATTATATTATTTATCGCAGTCTGGAAAATATTCCTCAATTAATCGCTCTCAAAGATGATCTAAAACAGTTTTTCGCCCAATCTCTATCAACCCCCTTACCTGATATAATAGATTATCTAAGCTCCTATCGTTGTTTAATTATTCTTGATGATGTGCAGAATATTTTTAAACTGGGGGAATTAGCAGGTAAATATTTACCCGACTGTCAGGATTATCATAAATTTTTTCATCAAATTGCTACCACATCTCATCAAAGTTGTTTGATTTTAATTAGTTGGGAACTTCCCAGAGATTTTGTCACCTTAAAATCCGATAAAATTAAAACTTTATACCTGCAAGGTTTAACAACAGAATTTGAAAAAATCTTCAAAGAATACGGTTTAAAAAGTGAGGAGAAATGGACGAAACTGAGCGAACTTTATCAAGGTCATCCTAACTGGTTAAATATCATCTCCTCAACTATTATTGAGCTATTTGATGGAGAAGTATCCTTATTTTTAGAACAAATGAATAATGAAATTTATTTAGGGGATATAGAAAACTCGATCGAATGTCATTTACAGCGTTTATCCGCAACAGAAAAAAAGGTGATACACTGGTTAGCTAATCAAACTGAAGCGGTAGAAAAGTTTCCCAAAACTGCTAATCTTGACTTATCTACTTCTGAATTTTGGGCAACTATTCAGTCATTAATTAGACGCTGTTTACTGGATAAATTACCATCAGAAACCTCGTCCTATTTTCCTATTAATCCTGTGTTTAAATCCTATCTTCAAAGAAATCCTAACGATTAGGATTATCTCTTTAAAAATAGATGCGATCGCATTTTTATCTTTAACTATTTTGCAAAACTTGTAAGAATAAATTTGGCGATAAAATTTGTGTATGATGATAATGCTTTAGCGGTAAAATGTGTTTTTTATCTAAAGAAACTAGATAATCAGCACCTATTTCGTAAGCGGCTGCCAAAAACATATTATCATTTGGATCAACCTGATCGAGTAGCGTTGCTTGATAAATGCCTTGAATTTTGATAGCAGTATAAAAAATAGCCGTTAAAATCTCCTTAATATCATTTCTGTCAATATTTTTCAGTAATAGTTTTTCAACCAATTCCTCCAATAATTGAGGAGAAATAACTAACTTAAATCTACCCTCCCGCCAATAACGAATAATTTGACAAGGCGCACTGTTAGGATTTTTACTTAACAAAGCTGAAAGAAAAACCGAAGTATCAAGAATAACAAGAGGTGAATCTTGAGCAAACATCATAGTAAATCAGATTCTTCTAAGTTTCCTGAAATTCTCACACAAGCGTCATCAAATTTTTGCCAAACTTCATGATAACAATTATCGGGCATATTTTGAACCTCATTTAATGTTTCCATAATCAAATCTTTGGCCTGTTTTCTATTTACATTTTCTTTTAAAACTTCTAAATGCTTGTGTAACTGCTCCAATAACCATTGTTTATCTTCAAACGAAAAATTTCGTAACTTTTGTTCCAGTTCAATAATTTGAGGGGATATCATAAAATTAACTCCTGATCAAGATTAGTCTAGTTTAATGATAACAAAAGCTTCAGATTTAAAGCCTTAACTAAAGATTACCTTGTTATAAATATCTGCTATCTCCACCTCAACCCGCAAAGAGTTTAAATGAATTATCCTATCAGATTCATAAGCTGTAAACAACCAGCGTTCGCCTTCTTTTTGAAAATGCTCAATATAACATTTTTCCTGAGAAATCAATAAATATTCCTGAAAAGTTGCAATGGTTCGATAAGCGGCAAACTTTTCTTCTCTGTCGTAATTTGCCGTTGAAGCAGACAAAACCTCAGCGATTAAAACAGTATTAATTAAAGTATCTTTGCGTCCTTCTTGATAAGTGAGAGGTTCAGACACTACCATAATATCAGGATAGGTAGCTATTTGACGCTCAGGTATCCATAAACGCTGATCGGTGACAAAAACGGCATAGGGTTGATTCTTTAGTCCAGTATATAAAGCCACCAATAAATTACTAATAATGCGATTATGAGTCGGTGTCCCTCCTGTCATAGCAATAATTTTTCCATCCAGATATTCATGGCGAGTTTGGGATTGTATTTCCTGCTCAAAATATTGACTAAGAGTATATTTTCCAGTGAGAGCGGTCATAATGATGATTGTTTGAGAATAAGCATTTTGCAGCGTTTTTCATTGTTCCCCAATTCTAACAACAAAAAAGCACCCCCTCGCGGGAGTGCCTTTTCGTTCAGACTAGAACTTAACCATTGATAGCAGGAGCAGTCAGAGCTACAGGAGCCTGTTCACCACTAGCCAAGTCTAAGGGGAAGTTGTGAGCATTGCGCTCGTGCATTACTTCCATACCGATACCAGCGCGGTTTAACACATCGGCCCAAGTACCGATTACACGACCTTGAGAATCGAGAATCGACTGGTTGAAGTTGAAACCGTTGAGGTTGAACGCCATGGTGCTAACACCCATTGCCGTAAACCAGATACCGATTACCGGCCATGCACCTAAGAAGAAGTGCAGGGAGCGGCTATTGTTGAAAGAAGCGTATTGGAAGATTAAGCGTCCGAAGTAACCGTGAGCGGCAACGATATTGTAGGTTTCTTCTTCTTGACCGAATTTGTAACCGTAGTTCTGAGACTCGATTTCAGTGGTTTCACGCACTAAGGAAGAAGTTACTAGAGAACCGTGCATCGCGGAGAACAGAGAACCGCCGAACACACCAGCAACACCTAACATATGGAAGGGGTGCATCAGAATGTTATGTTCTGCTTGGAACACGAACATAAAGTTGAAGGTTCCAGAGATTCCTAAAGGCATACCATCAGAGAAAGAACCTTGTCCGATGGGATAGATTAAGAATACAGCAGTAGCGGCGGATACAGGTGCAGAGTAAGCAACACAGATCCAAGGACGCATTCCTAAACGGAAAGACAGTTCCCACTGACGACCGAGGTAGCAGAAGACACCTAGT
>NZ_JADBUZ010000206.1:0-2534 GCF_020245305.1 Microcystis sp. M20BS1
AGATGAGTTAAAATCAGATGTTAACATTTATGTCAACAATCGAGTAAACGAACTATTATTAAGGATTGAAGCCTTAGAAAAACCTAAACCTCGCCGATCAACTTCTAAAGTTTTTAAAGAATCAGAAGCTTGAAATAATCTCCCCCGGCAATTGCTGGGGGAAAAACCGAAAAAAACTTGTCGGGAAAACCATTAATCATTTATAATGAAAATAATACGCTCTGCAGCGGTGCAACGTAGGCCCCGGCAATATGCCCAAACAAGAACCTAAGAAGTAAGTAAGCAGGGAGTTGTCATAACTCGCCATAGTCCGAAACTTCTCAGGTTCTTGTTTGCTGCGCGTTACCTAGCCTAGAGTAAGAATGTACAATGTTACTACACGGGATCTAATCCTAGGCAACAGTAAGGGTATATACTGTCACTACACGGGACCTAATCCTAGGCTAGAGTGAGGACTATAGTTGTCACTACACGGAACCTAATCCTAGCCTATAGTGAGACGATAGGGTGTCACTACCCACAACCCCTGCCAATTGCATCCATGCAATAAAAAACCTTTTGCATTCATGAAATACAAAAGGTTTTTATCAATTAAGAAGAATTGTAATTCCTATTATAATCTTTTCTCTGATTTTTTAATATTAAATAAGGCTATATGTATCATATATGGAATACATCTGTAGATATAAATTAGATGTATTATATATATATAGTATATATAGTATATATATGACAATCTGTCATAAGTTTGTAGCATTCCGCTACAAACTTATAGCCAATGGTTATAAAATTAGCCCTTGATTTCTTGATGAGAAAATGTTAAAAATGAAAATGGCAAGCGCCTCTCTCTCGCGAGAGAAGCGCTTACCACCAATATAAATCTAAAATTAATCATAATGCAATCTAGCTCTTTTGTCCAGTCAACGGACAAAAAAAACAACTCAGTCAACCAGACTGGACTGCGCGGCAAAATCTGGGAGAACGGCAAAATCACCGCCGGCGTAGTGCCGGGGAAAAAAATTCGCCAAGCTGATCGAGAGTACGATCGCGATTACGAGTATCAATTTGATAGTGCTTTTGTACCAGTTCGGGATTATAAAGGCTATCGAGTAGAAGAACAAGCGTACTTTATTCCAGAACGATCGCAAGAAATCATTGAGCAAAAATACTCATCCCAAGATTCTAGCGATATAAGATTTTCAATTCCTATTAACTCTCACACTTCTCTAAGAGATGAAGTCCGATCCCCCCGCACCCCCCGTGGCCAGAACGGTTTGACTTCCTATGGCAAAAATATGATCCAGAATGGCTGCTACCGGCTTGAGCAAATATACTCACGGAAAAGATTGGCCTTCGGTACGATCACCCTTCCCTCTCTCCCGGAAGATTATCTGCTGCTTCTGATCGCCGATTGGTCGGAACTGGCCCGCCAATTTTTACAGCAACTTGATCGAGAACTGGCCCGGCACTCTCCAAAAAGCAGGGGGCATTATGTAGGCGTGACCGAGATTCAGCCTGAGAGAATGGAAAAATCTGGCATTCCCTGCCCTCACTTGCATTTTATCTATCCGGCCCATGCCGGGGATTGGAATTGGTGGATCACTGCTAATCGGATGCGCCAGATATGGCACTCTATCATGAACGCCAGACTCGCTCAGTGGATACCTGCTGATCAATTGCCTGAGATTAATTGTCGGGCCGCCGTGAATTGCCAACGGCTTAAGAAATCGGCAGCCAAAGAGATGGGTAAGTATTTAAGCAAGGGCAGCTGTATCAAAAAGATTAAAGATTCTGGCTATATCGATTTTTTGCCCTCAGCGTGGTGGCACTGCGGCCGTATCCTTGCTACGGCTATCAAAAAGCATATAATCCCTTGTCCCACCGATCTTTTACTTGCTATCCGGCAAGGAATTGATCTAGTAGGTCGAGGCCTTTGTGAATATCTCTATCCTGTAGAGAGAGACGGGCATATTTTTGGCTGGTCTGGGAAACTATCCGATCTAGGAAATAAGTTTTTTAGAAATTCTTCATGATTGTTTGTAAATGGATAAGTAAACAGAAAGTTGACAAGTGTTGACGTTTCTTGTGTACTGATAAGTTTACAGTCTTTTGCTAACTGTAAACAAATAAGTAAACAGGGGGTTGACAAAAGTTGACAGAGTGTGTAAACTGGTAAGTGTACAGTAAACAAGGAATGTCAACATGAGCAGTAAACCACCGATCAGCTTCCGACTTTCTGAAGATGAATTAATATTATTAGAGGCTAATCAGCAGCCGGGAGAATCCCTCTCCCTGACAGCAGCCCGGCTATTACGAAAACAGCTAGGCGTGCTAGATGGGGCAATCGATCAGCTAGAGCCTAAAAATTTAAATCATCTCATTCAGGATAGAATAGATGAGTTAAAATCAGATGTTAACATTTATGTCAACAATCGAGTAAACGAACTATTATTAAGGATTGAAGCCTTAGAAAAACCTAAACCTCGCCGATCAACTTCTAAAGTTTTTAAAGAATCAGAAGCTTGAAATAATCT
>NZ_JADBUZ010000207.1:0-11844 GCF_020245305.1 Microcystis sp. M20BS1
AAACTGACATTTTTGAAGAACTTGCCCAACAGACAGGAGAAATGTACCCTGAGATTGAACCAACTGCGGTTGAGGTTGAAGATACCTTACCAATAACAACTAGAGAAACTGACATTTTTGAAGAACTTGCCCAACAGACAGCAGAAATGTCTCTCGAAACTGAAGATGAGGCTGAAGAAATTTCCCCTACTAATGAAGGAGAAGCTTATTGATATTCCTGCCATTTCCCCGACCCCCGTTCGGTGAGGGATTGGGGTTTTCCCAACTGTGCGGCTGCTTCCCGCCAGAATTGTTCAAAGTTCTGCCGCAGTTCTCCAGTGGCAATCATTGATTTTAACGGGATAATTTAGTCAACAATTCCAAGAGTTTTTTACTATTAGGAGTCAAGAGAGTTCGACGATAGGCATCGGCGGCCTTTTTAATCGCTTCCGCTTGGGTGGGATAGTGCGATCGCATCGCCTGTAGGTTGGGTTGACGCAAGGAAACCCAACTTCCATATTCATATTAAAATATAGAGATAAGTTTTCAAAAATTCTGAACCTGATGAAAATCAAAGCTATTATTCATCCAGCCGAAGAAGGCGGTTACTGGGCTGAAGTTCCCGCTCTGCCCGGTTGTATAACAGAAGGAGATAGTATGGACGAAGTTGTCGATAACCTCCAAGATGCCATACAAGGCTGGTTAGAAGTTGCCAATGAAAGCAAACAACCTGAATCTAGGTCAGAAGTGATTGAAATTGCTGTATGAAATCAATATCAGGGAAAAAACTCTGTAAAATTGTCGAAAAAAAAGGTTGGATACTCAAAAAAATTACCAGTAGTCACCATATTTATGAAAAGGAGGATGAAGATAAAATTCTATCTATTCCTGTACACCGCAATCAGGACTTAAAAATTGGAACTTTAAAATCAATTATGAAAATAGCTCGATTATCGGAAGATGACTTATAAGCTTTCGTAGTTAATGTAACGCACCATCAATTTCCTAATATGCGGTGGGTTACGCTGTCACTAACCCACCCTACTGGTTTGTTTCAGCTAATTTGGTGTATTAGAAAAATGCTATAAATTCTATAATCTAAGACTTTAAGCCGAAATCTATTGCCCTATTTTAGTTGAAACAGTCCAGTAGGGTGCGTTAATGTTAATGTAACGCACCATCAATTTTCTAATATGCGGTGGGTTACGCTGTCGCTAACCCACCCTACAGTGCTACTGTGAAGAGACAAGCTGATGTCCGAGGTTATAATGGTCAAAGAGTTAAAAAAGAAATTAATCTAATCAATAGCCACAATGAAGGTACAGCTAAATGAGTCAAGTCTTAACCCTAGAATTGAGCGATGAAGTCTATGCCGCCTTGCAACAGCAAGCTAAAATATTAGGTATCGACCTGTCAGAATTAGTAACAACTTCCCTTGAGCGACAGTATCGCTTGAACAAAAATAAAGACCAACGCACGGAAGCGGAAAAAGAAGCAGCACGTCAACGCTTTCGAGCGCACGCTGGCTCAATTAGCGGCTATCCGACAGGAGCAGATAATGAAAGCATTGATGCTGACTTAGGGAGAGAGTATGGAGATACTCATGAGGAGACATGAAATCGGTGATACTCCTCGATACTTCTGGGTTACTTTGCTATGTCTATCGTGATCAACCAGGACATGAAGAAGCTGTCCAATTGTTAGATAGTGCAGGTAAAAGCATCACCCACAGTTACGTTTTAGCAGAGTTAGTTGCTCTAGCTCAAGTTCGCCATTACCCGCGTTTAGCTACCCTAGAATTTATCACCGATTTGCTAGAAAATCCAGATATCGAGACAGTTTGGATAGATGAGCCTTTGCATCGTGCTGCGGTCAAACTATTGATGGCACGGCAAGATAAGACTTATTCTTTATGCGATGCAGTTAGCTTTTTATTGATGCGTCAGTTCAATATTAATGAAGCATTAACCACCGATCGTCATTTTGAGCAAGAAGGTTTTCACCGTTTACTTGTATTCTAAAAAGGGCAGAGCTACGTCAGGGGTTGGTATTTCTCCAACTGGTACTCTTGTCATTCCCCCGACCCCCGTTCGGTGAGGGATTGGGCGTTTCCCAACTGTGCGGCTGCTTCCCGGCAGAATTGTTCAAAGTTCTGCCGCAGTTCTCCGGTGGCAATCATTGATTTTAACGCGATAATTTAGTCAACAATTCCAAGAGTTTTTTACTATTAGGAGTCAAGAGAGTTCGACGATAGGCATCGGCGGCCTTTTTAATCGCTTCCGCTTGGGTGGGATAGGGATGAATAACAGTAGAGAGTTTACTCAGTCCGATTTTAGCAACCATAGCGGTGGTAATTTCGGAAATCATCTCACCGGCGTGGGAGGCGACGATAGTGGCTCCTAAAATTTGGTCGGAACCTTGTTTGTGAATAATTTTTAAAAAACCTGCTGTTTCGCCATCAGTGATAGCTCGATCGACTATACTCAAAGGAATTTTAATAGTATTAGTGACCAATCCCCTGGTCTGTGCTTGGGTTTCATCCATACCCACATGGGCGATTTCTGGGTCGGTATAAGTGACCCAAGGCATAACTAAATTACTGAGCTTATAGCGTCCGAAACCGAAGGGAGAAAAGAGAGTATTTTTAATCACAATACGGGCGGCTGCATCGGCGGCATGGGTAAATTTCCAATCCATACAGATATCACCGGCCGCATAAATTTTCGGGTTAGTAGTTTGCAGATAATCATTAACTTTGACTCCCCGACGAGTATCGTATTCCACGGCCACCGCTTCTAAATTTAATCCTGACAGATTAGGCTCCCGGCCGGCAGCGACTAAAATCTCGTCAACGGTGATAGTTGCTCCTTGACCGTTGCTAGTATATTCAATGGTTTTACCCCGCTCATTTTTTGTCACCCGTTCAATTTGGCAAGAGAGAATTAATTGCATTCCTTCCCGCAGGAAAGTATTCTCAATAATTTCGGCTGCTTCTGGGTCTTCTTTATTCAAAAGATGGGAATGATTATGAAATAAAATCACCTGTGCGCCTAACCGTTGAAAAGCTTGGGCTAATTCACAACCAATCGGCCCGCCACCGATAACAGCTAATCGGGGAGGTAATTCTGTTAGGGAAAAAATTGTTTCATTGGTATAAAATCCCGCTTCTTTTAGTCCGGGGATATCGGGATGAAAGGCCCTAGCACCAGTGGCAATAACGGCTTTTTTATAAGCAAGATTTTTTCCCGCCACTGCCACGGCATTTTGTCCTAAAAAACGAGCGCTACCCAAGAAGACATCGATACCTAGTTTTTGGAAACGTTGCACCGAATCATTATGGCTAATATCGGCGCGAATTTGCCGCATTCTGGTCATGACTCTGGCAAAATCTACCCTAGTATCCCCAGTATTAATTCCTAATTTTTTGGCTTTCTCAATTTCCCCGATAATTCTAGAGGAACGAATCAAACATTTAGAAGGAACACAACCGAAATTGAGGCAATCTCCCCCCATGAGATGTTTTTCCACTAAAGCCACTTTTAAACCTATATCTAAACCCGCAGCCCCTGCCGCTACGACTAAACCCGCAGTACCCGCACCAATGACGACTAAATCATAACAATCTTGGGGTTGGGGATTGAGCCAATCGGCAGGATGAACATAATTAACTAATTTTTGATTATGTTCGTCCATGGGGAGAATATTAACTTTACTGGAGCTATTTTGAAACATAGTGAACTACCTTGACTCCCTAGGCGCAGTTGTCAAGACTTCGGAATTTACAGGGGAATGCCTCAAGACAGATTTACATCCACCTTTTTGACTTACTTCTCCTCTTTGAGCAGTGGTCCGAGTTCCTGAGACCAATAATTTTCTGATGCCTTCTGCTCTCATTTTTTTATCTGCATTTTCGTCTCTATCGTGATGTGTACCACAGCTTGGACAAGTCCATTTTCTAACGTCTAATGGCATATCAGACATTTGATAGAGACAAAGAGAACAGGTTTTAGAGCTAGGGAAAAATCTATCAATCTCCATCAATAAACCGCCTTTATTCTGTAGTTTATAGTCAATAAATTTCCCTCTTGACCAAGTTGGTAGAGCAAGTCTCTTGGTTCTATGTTAGTTGTTGTCGTATTAATCGGACAAAACCTGATGAGCCTTTCTCTGTCAACGCTTAAGGAGTCGTCCGTTTTATTTTTCAATTGGCGATTTAAGAGCCGATTTTAAAGGCTTCTAGAAATAAACTATAGGTTATACCAATTTTTAGTAAATTGAGAGATTCTCGCAGAATTGGTGCTGGTTTAGCCTGGGAACTTTTTCGGTAAACAATCCGGCTAGTCGCCTCCGTAAACAGCAGTAATAAACCGGCAGCTGTGACATCCCATTGAGCAGTTTGACCGGCAGTGGTGACAATTGCTTGACCAGAAAAAACTCCAAATAAAACACAAATTATCTGGAGGGAAATCCGCCGCCAAGGATTACCAAAAAAGCTATTAAACCGGATGCTGGTGACATTAGCCAGCGTACTTAAACGGGTGCGTTGCATGGTCATATTTATTTAGAAGTAATACGATTAAGAAGCCACAAAGAGGTAACAATACCGGTAAAGTGAGCGAGAATTGTATTAGTATTAGCCTGCACAATTAACAGGTCAACGGAATTAACAAATTGACTGGGGTTAGAGGCAACATTAAAAGTACCTTGAGGAACATTGAGGGATTTAATTAAGACGATTCCCGCTAAAGCTTGCGCCCCCAAAATCGTTAAAAACATCCCGATAATATTAGCGATTAAACCCTGACGGATTAACTGAATAGTATCGGATTTTTTCGGGCGACTATCTTGATCTCCCCTCAACATTTGACGGGCAATTTTCATGTAACGAGAGGAAAAGAAAATGGCGACTACCAAGAAACAAGCCCCACCAATGGCACATAAAACACCGATTTCAATACCGGAAGTGCGTTGTCTCGTCCCTAATAAACTAGCGGTAGCAATGAGTAATAAAACCCCTGAAATTACGCCTAGGACAATCTGCGTCCAAAAACCGATTCTTCCCTGACGTAAAAGGATATTAGCGGCCCGTTGGACGGCTGGAGGCAAGGAATAAAGATCAGAATCTCTAGTGGTCGATATATTGGTAATTTCTGATTGTTTGTCTCTCATCGGGGTTAAGCTAGGGATTGGGTAAATCTGGTCTTGATCTATTTTCGTCTTTTTTTTTGCCCATGGCTAGAGATTTAATAAACCTCTGGCATAATTAATTTTTCAGGGTTCAAAGACGGCAAAAATAATGATTAAATTGCCTAAAATCTGTAAATAGACCATTTAAGTGATTATTATTCATTCTTAATTCTCCTGACTACTGACTACTGGCTACTGAATCCTCACCCTAACAACAATTTTTGATTTTTACAAGAGGTCTAATTTTGGCACTGACTGGCTATCTGTTTAGCTTCTACCTGTAAACGCTGGGCCATGCGAAACATTTCTTGACCGGTGTGGAGAGAGCGATCGTCGTAGTTAAGGGTAAAGGTTTCTAATTCTTCTAGTCCGTCAGTGAGATGATTGAGACAGTAGTACAGAGAGGCGGCCACTTTGGCCATTTTGGCAGGATTAGGCCGTTGGGAAAAGAGGGTTTTGGCTCGATCGAGATTTTGGCGACAGGTTTCTAGATAGTCTTGAAAAACAGCCATTAACTGATCATCGAAGGGATCGGCGGATAGGTGATCGATCTGACCTTTGAGGGGCCGGATAATTTGACCGATCAGGCGATTAATCGGGCTATAGGTCTGGTTATACCACTGTTTGACTAGGGACTCGTCTTCCTGGACCGCTTCTTTGTAACGATGGTAGTTTGCCTGGGCGGTGGCGGTGCGTTGGGCGCGTTTTTCGGGAGAATTAGCGATTAGTTGGTTATCGTAGTCCTTTCTTAGTCTCGGATCGCTTAGAATCTCGTAGGCAGCGTTAATAGCGACGATTTTATCGTGACTGGCACTATCGTTTTGACTATCGGGGTGGAATTGTCTGGCTAAACGCCGATAGGCCCGTTTAATCTCGTCAGGGGTCGATTTATGGCCGATTTCTAGGGTTTGGTAGTGGTTGCCGGTCATGAGCGCAAGCGATCGATCTGTCTTTTGTTATTATCGATCATGGTTAACGCGGCAGAGAAGGGGAATTGTCAGTTATCAGTGATCAGTTATCAGTGATTTAGACAAAAGGATTGATTTCAGGGATATCCTCGATCGAGGGTAAGTCTATTTGACCCGATCGCTCTTGTGTAAGATAATAGGGACAATGAAGCTGACAATCGGGACGATGGGGAAAATCGACTAAATCATTTTGGTATGCTGATAGATAGCGATCGAGATCCTTCAATAAACGGCGTAAATCCCGTCCTGTCCGTTGGTGTAGTTTCTGGTTATAGTTAAAAGTAATTTGTTCGGGGTTGCGGGGTAACTGCACAAACCAATAGGTCATCGATAAACTATCAGGAGGATAAGCAGAAGTTTCTGCCAACACATACAGATAAAGTCTCGTCTGCCAATTTTTGGCTAGTTTGTCGGCATCGATAGGTTTTAAGTAGGTTTTCCAGTCAAAAATTACCGCTCGATCGCTCTCTAGTAAAATTAAATCATAGATAACCGTTAATAAATAATTACCCACAGTTAAACTGCGACAATGTTCCGCTTCTCGATTAGCTTCTCCCGGATTTTGGGCAATTGCCGGGGCGGCCTTTAATAGGGCTGTTAAACAATGTTCTAACTGTTCATTTTCGCGTAATAGGGACGTGATTGGCAGCCCTAATTCCCGCTGCTGTAATAATAGGTGAAACTGACTGCCCCATTCTTGCCTCTCCAATTGCCCGGGGTCAGCCGGTGTGTTAAGTTGCTCTAGATAGACTTTTTGAAATCTCGGTGGACAGGTTTCCAATAGGTTTAAATGGCCCTGGGCAAGACGATAGATATTAGACATGATAACTAGATAGGTATTAAAAACTTTCAGATGCCCCCCTTATTAAGGGGGGATTAAGGGGGGATCGGCACCCCCATTATCAAAGGGGGCAGGGGGGATCGAACCTAAAATCCATTTTTAATTTAATTATAACCAGCTACTTAGAGTTATCGTTGATAAAACAGGAGTTAGTCTATAGTTTTTGGCTGACAGATGCTAGGAAGGTTGAATAGCCAGAGTATTTAGTAACATTTGATAGACAATACCAAAAGAAATTGATTAGGACAATCTATGCTTAAGAAAAAGGATCATGACAGCCTTTCCCATAAAGATGAAGTGTAACCTAATTTGGTGTTAACGACCGACGACTGACCCGCCAAAACAAAAACTTCCTATCTCATCATTAAGATAAGCTGCCCGCCTATTTAAATTGCTTGTTGAGATGAGGCACTGTGGCACTCTTGCAACAGTAAAGGGATTGGGAGAGATTGACCTAATCTAAGGATCGGGGGGTTAAAATACGTCTTAGCTTAATGACAGACAATAGCTTTTTAGAGCTATAATCAGGGTTTTATGCCTAGAAAAGTCCCTGTTTACTTAATAAAGAAAATTTGACAGACTTATATAATAATGCTTGGTAGTGAAGCTTCCCAATAATTGATCCCCCATGACTTGGTTATATAAAACCCCCGGTATTCCCGATGAATTGTTTGAACGTTTGCCCGGGATTCCCCTGAGTAAACGCGAGGTGAGATTATTGATGATTTCCGCTTTGCGGTTAGGTGATGGGGGGGTTTTCTGGGATATAGGGGCAGGAACCGGCACTATTCCCGTTGAAATTGGCTTATTATGCCCCAATAGTCCGATTATTGCCATTGAAAGGGATGAAGAAGTGGCCAGTTTAATCCGCCGTAATTGCGATCGCTTCGGGGTAAAAAATGTCACCGTTTTTGAAGGCAGCGCACCCGATTGTCTGCCCAATATATCCCTCGCACCCGATCGCGTCTGTATCGAGGGCGGCAAACCGATTAAATCGGTCCTGCAAGAAGTGTGGCAATACCTGAAACCCAATGGCCGCATCGTGGCTACGGCCAATAATTTAGAAACCCTCTATCAATTTTCCGAAGGTTTTTCTAATTTACAGGCCCGTAATATCGAGATTGTCCAAGCGGCAGTAAATCGCCTAGAAACTAGGGGTATTCACCAAGTTTTTGCCGCCGTTGATCCCATGTTTATCCTGAGCGGCGATAAACTTTAATTGGGGATAACCTTCCATAAAGTTTTCTTAATCTATATAATTATGACAATGCCGCCTAATTTCTCTGGATTAACCATGCCTTGGCCACGCATTGTCAGCGCTATTTTTGCTATTGCCTTCGCACTGGGAATTATTATCGTTGGGGGTTGGTATTTCACCCTCGGCATCGGTGTTATCGTCTTTTTGGGACAATTAGAGTATTTTCGCTTAGTTCGCGCTAAAGGCATTGAACCGGCCGCTAAAACCACTCTCGTAGTTTCCCAATTATTACTACTGACGGCAACTATGGCAGCCCCCCTCACCGATGCCATGTTTCCCCTGGCCGGAGCGTTAATTTGTTTTTATCTGCTCTTTCAGCCTAAAATGGCGACAATTGCCGACATTTCCACCTCAATTCTCGGTCTGTTTTACGGTGGTTACTTACCCAGTTATTGGATTCGTTTACGCGTCGGTTTTTCTCCCGAAAGTGGTCCCGTGGCTATGGCCAGTAACTTACCCCTGATGGGATATTGGCCGGAATCCTGGATGGAACCGAAATTATTCCCGGCCGCTTTGACGGTGACTTTTCTAGCTTTCGGTTGTATTTGGGCCGCCGATATCGGAGCTTATATCATGGGAAAATGGTTAGGGAAAACCAGTTTATCGCTGATTAGTCCCAAAAAAACCGTGGAAGGTTCCTTTTTTGGCATTTTAGGCAGTATAGCGGTGGCCGATTTGGGTGCTTGGTATTTAGATTGGCCCTATTGGCAGCTGACGGGCTTATTTTTGGGCTTATTAATTGGTATTGTCAGTTTATTGGGCGATTTAACCGAATCGATGATGAAACGCGATGCTGGGGTCAAGGATTCCGGCCAGTTAATCCCCGGTCACGGTGGTATCCTTGATCGCACTGATAGTTATGTCTTCACCGCTCCCCTAGTATATTATTTCGTCACTTTACTGCTGCCCTGGTTGCGTTAGTAATTTGTTTCTTCTCCAGTGCTAAATTCAAGATTAAACCCAAATTTGCGATTATGTCAGCAGTCGTCCATCCCCGGGGTAAAGTTTATCTTCTCGGTGCGGGAATCGGTCAGAGTAGTTTTCTCACCCTGCAAGCGCGAGCAATTTTAGCCACGGCCGAGGTTTTGCTGTACGATGCCCTAGTGGATAGTCAAATCTTCTCCCTAGTGCCGAAAACCTGTGTTTTAGTCGATGTGGGCAAACGGGGGGGACAACCCGGGGCCGAGCAGAATCAGATTAATCGGATACTGGTTAATTATTGTCAAGAGGGAAAACGAGTTATTCGGCTTAAAAGTGGTGATCCAGGGGTTTTTGGGCGAGTATATCCTGAAATGTTGGCCCTAAAGCAGGCTGGCTGTGATTTTGAACTGATAACCGGTATTTCCTCCGCTTTAGCCGCTCCTTTATTGGCCGGAATTCCCCTGACGGAAAAGGATATTAGTCGCTGTTTTGCGGTCTTGAGCGCTCACGATCCCGAGTCTCTCGATTGGTCAGCCTTAGCTAAAATTGATACACTTGTGCTATTGATGGCCGGTCAGTCTTTAGGGCAAATTATCGAGAAATTATACCAAAATGGGCGGAATATTCACGACTCGATCGCTATTATCCGCCAGGCGGGACGCAAGGATCAACAAATTTGGCGCGGCACTTTAGAAAATATTCTCGCTCAAACCGCCGGGGTGTCCCTCTCACCCTCTATTATGGTCATTGGTCAAGTTGTGGATCTGGCGATTATGTCCTCTCCCCCACCCCTAGGCGGTAAAACTATTGTTATTACCCGTGCCGCCGAGCAAACGAGTCAATTTAGCGAAATTTTGCAAAATCAAGGCGCAGAAGTCCTGGAAATGCCCGCTTTAGAGATTCGTCCCCCCGACCGTTGGCAAGGTTTAGACGATGCCATCGCTCAGTTAAAAGAGTTTGATTGGCTGATTTTAACTTCTGCCAATGCTGTTAATTTTTTCTTCGATCGCTTGACATTTTGGGGAAAAGATGCTAGGGCTTTAGCGACTGTAAAAATCGCCGTGGTGGGCAAAAAAACCAGCCAAGTTTTGCACTCACGGGGATTAAAAGCGGATTTTATCCCGGGGGATTTTGTCGCTGATGCTTTGGTAAACGAGTTTCCCGACCCGATTAAGGGGCAAAAATTCCTCTTTCCTCGCGTGGAAACGGGAGGCAGAGACATATTAGTTAAGGAATTAACGGCCAAAGCTGGTCAGGTGACGGAAGTGGCCGCATATTATTCCGGATGTCCGGCACGCATGGATAGTGGCATCTGGGAAGCGTTTCGAGATGGGAAAGTCGATATAGTCACCTTTGCTAGTTCCAAAACCGTCCAGAATTTTTATCGGTTATTGCGACAAGAAACGGCAGAATTATCGGTTAATTCCCTATTAGAAAAAGTTTGTCTGGCTTCTATCGGTCCGCAAACTTCAAAAACCTGTCAAGAGTTATTTGGTCGTGTTGATATCGAGGCGCGAGAATACACCCTAGAAGGATTGACTAGCGCTTTAATCGAGTGGAGTAATACCTGACATTTTCAGCGCCGTATTTGCGGCAGCCGGGGTTGGGAGAATCAAAGCCCCTTATCAAGAAGGATCAAAGCCCCCCTTATCAAGGGGGGTTGGGGGGATCAAAGCCCCTGATCAAGAAGGATCAAAGCCCCTGATCAAGAAGGATCAAAGCCCCTTTATAAGGAGGGATCAAAGCCCCCCTTATCAAGGGGGGTTGGGGGGATCAAACTTCCAATTACTCCACAAACTCCCTCAAAATTACTCAAAACTTCTTGATTAGTAAAGCGGATTACTGTTAATCCATAACCTGATAAAATTTGGGTTCTTTCTAAGTCATAGGTCTGAGCATCTTCCCTATTATGACTATCACCATCAATTTCAATCACTAATTTTAATTCGGGGCAATAAAAGTCAACAATAAATTGATCAATCGGTCTTTGGCGATGAACTCTATATTGAAAATTGTTTAAGTATTCATACCAAAGTTTTCTTTCAGCTTTGGTCATATTTTTACGGAGTTCTTTGGCTCGTTCTACGAGTTTGGGATTGTAGGGTAGATGATGATGATTGGTTAATTGCATAAGCTTACTTTCTGGTTAGTCATGTTACCGTACTTAGCCCCCCTTATCAAGGGGGGTTGGGGGGATCAAACTTAACGTGATTGCAGTTTTATTTATTAAAAAAAGAAAGATTATTTTTCAACTAATAAGTTTAGCATATATAGCGTTTTCTGTTCGCACGAGGTACATTATTAATGTTGAAAAGCTTAATCAGCAAAGGTTTAACTGTGCCACCCAGGGGTGAGAACCGCTATAATATCCCTTATCAAGGAGTCGTAGGCGGGGGGATGAAACTTAAAGCGATTGCGTTTTTTTATTAAAAAATCAGGTGTTATTGTTGATAAGTTTTGCTGTTAGCAGGGGAATTTTGGGGGGCAGTTTTGAGGTTTGATCCCCCCAACCCCCCTTGATAAGGGGGGCTTTTTACTGGTTGAATTTAATCCCCCCAACCCCCCTTGATAAGGGGGGCTTTTTACTGGTTGAATTTGATCCCCCCAACCCCCCTTGATAAGGGGGGCTTTTTACTGGTTGAATTTGATCCCCCCAACCCCCCTTGATAAGGGGGGCTTTTTACTGGTTG
>NZ_JADBUZ010000208.1:0-14187 GCF_020245305.1 Microcystis sp. M20BS1
CTTAAATATTGGAAGAAAGGTAGTCGGAGAGGCCGCCTTTAGCGGGAATCCGATAGAGAGGTTCGTAGTTAACCCAGTACGGGTCAAAGCGTACAAAGCTAATTCTAGATGCAATATTTGCGTACAGAATTAGTAACTATTCTGCACTAACAAGAACAAGATTAACTTATAACTTACTCTAGTGCAGTCAAACCCGATCGCCTGAAGCGATCAAAACTATCCAGGGTGCAGGAGTTGAACCTGCCTAGCACGAATTATGAGTTCGTTGCCTCAACCGCTCGGCCAACCCTGGGTTATACTATTAACTCATTATAGATCGGTAATTACTCTGAACGTGAAAATTCAGCCCCACCAAGATGAAAAAATTTGCAATCAGCACCTCCTTGCAGTTAGGACTCCTTTTGATGGTAGCCATGTTAGCCGCCGGTTTCGGTAGCGGTTGGGTAGCCTATCAATTGGGAATCGCCTCCCTGAAGGGAGTCAGTCAACCGGATATCAACCCCGCTAAAAAGTTTACCAACGATCGCACCAGTTATGGTCGCAATCAAACTTTTATCCCCGTGAAAGAACAAGAAGTAATTAAAAGAGTGAGAGTTTATATGCAACAACAGAAAAACAAACCGCAATCAAAGAACGAAACCAAGGGATAGGCTTTAAAAAAGGCGAATTTTGCCTTTTCGCTATGGATAATCAGGATTTATTGACTCGTTTAATTTTAGTCTTTTTACTAATCGTCCTCAATGCTTTTTTCGTAGCGGCGGAATTTTCGCTTGTGTCGGTCCGTCGTACCCGCGTCAGTCAGCTAGTGGCTGCGGGAGATGTGCCAGCGCAGACGGTACAATCTCTACAAAGAAGTCTCGATCGCTTACTTTCCACTACTCAATTAGGCATCACCCTTTCTAGTTTAGCTTTAGGTTGGATCGGGGAGAGTACCATGACCGTTTTTGTGAAGAAATTACTAAGTTTTTTACCCTTTTCTTTAAACTGGCAAAATCTTCTCTCCCATGGTTTCTCTCTTTGTCTAGCTTTTTTAATTGTTGCCTATCTCCAGATAGTTTTTGGGGAACTTTATCCCAAATCCCTAGCTTTAATTTATGCCGAACCGATGGCGCGATTATTAGCAGCACCTATTGGCGTTATTTCCCGGATTTTTAAGCCTTTTATCGGTATTCTCAACCAATCAACTCGTTTTTTATTGGTTTTAACCCGTATTCCCGAAGTGGATCTACAGCGTTCCAGTCGGGTAACTTCCGAGGAATTACAATTAATTATCAGCATGGAAGGGGAATTAACAGGATTAGAAGCAGCGGAAAGGAAAATCTTAAACAATGTTTTCCAGTTTGGCGAAATCACTGCCTCAGAAATTATGGTTCCCCATAACCGTTTAATAGCTATTCCCTCGACCGCAACTTTTGAGGAATTATTGCTACAAGTAGTTAACAGAGGCTATTCTTGTTATCCTGTGGAAGGAGATTCCAGCGATGATATCCGTGGTCTGATCGATTTTAAAGATTTAGCTTTACCCCTTGCCGAAGGTCAGTTAAATTTAACAACCCCGATTAAAACTTGGTTGAAACCTGTGCGTTTTTTCCCCGAAACCACTCCCTTAAATGAATTACTAACAGTGATGCGGGAATCATCCTTAAAGATGGTTATCATTGTGGATGAATTTGGCAGAACAGCCGGTTTATTAACCCTGAAAGATTTAATCGGTGAGATTCTGGGAACTTTTTCCCCTAGTGATCAATCAGGAATATTAGAATACCAAATCCTCGATGAATCAACTTTTCTCGTACAAGCACAAATGAATTTAGAGGACGTGAACAAAGCATTAAATTTAAGCTTACCCTTGGCCGATGAATACCAAACCCTAGCCGGTTTTATCCTCCATCATTGGCAAAAAATACCGAGGGTGGGAGAACAATTATATTACCAAAATTTAGAATTTACCATCATTTCTAAGGTAGGCCCTCGCTTGGAACAAATTAAAATTTATCGACAACAATTATCCTCATGATATAAATAATAAACAACTTTTCTCATTGCTCCTTTTTGATTGTTAATCGCGTCAATAGCTGCCCACTCCTATAACCATGAAACACCTTTTGGCACTCCTCCCCCTCAGCTTGGGATTAATTGCCCTCACCCCCGCAAATTTGCCCCTAGAACGCCTTGAAATCTCACAATTAGGAACATCTACGGGATACGATGAACGACTGCCAAAGGACAAAAAAACCCTACTACAAGCGATCGATCATAGTTTACGTTATCTGAATAGCTCGGCGGCGATCCGCGCCTATCAAAATTATCCTATTCCTGAAATAACTCGTCAGCGAGTGCAGCGTTCCTTAGTACGTTTTCGTCAATTAGTGCAGAATTCTCCCACTCCCGCAGCTCTACAAAAGGCAGTTAAAAAAGAATTTATTTGGTATCGTTCTTTGGGTAATGATAGTCAGGGAAATGTTAAGTTTACTGGTTATTTTGAGCCAATTTATCAAGCAAGTCGGCAAAAAAACGCCGAGTATAAATATCCTCTCTATCGCCAACCTGCTAACTTTTCTCGCTGGTCTAAACCCCATCCAGCTAGGGTAGAATTAGAGGGAAAAGATGGTTTACTAGGGGAAAATAGCCGTCTAGCGGGATACGAATTAGTCTGGTTAAAAGATCGCTTAGAAGCTTATTTAGTTCATGTGCAAGGTTCGGCAAAATTACGTTTACCTAATGGTCAAATTATGAGCATCGGTTTTGATGGCAATACCGAGCATCCCTACACAAGTCTGGGAAAAGAAATGATTGCCGATGGTATTTTTCCTGCTGAGGGTTTAACCTTACCAATGGTTTTGGATTTTCTCAGAAGTAATCCTGAGCAATTAAAGAATTATATCCCCCGCAATAATCGGTTTATTTTCTTTCGAGAAACCCACGGTGCGCCTCCCACTGGTAGTATTGGAGTTCCGGTTTTACCAGAAAGATCGATCGCTACAGATAAAAGTATTTTTCCCCCCGGTGCTTTAGCGGTAATTGAGACAGAAATTCCCCAGGAAAATCTTAATAAAAAATTAGTGAGTCGCTATGTTCTCGATCAAGATACTGGCAGCGCAATTAAAGGTACTGGGAGGGTAGATATTTTTATGGGAACAGGAAAAAATGCTGGCGATAAAGCTGGTTTAGTTAATACCCCCGGTCAGTTATATTATTTATTATTGAGGGAATAGGAAATAGTATAGGTAGAATTAAGATAGACTTCCCAGAATCGGTTATCATACTTAAGTGATAATTTAAACAATAGAATCATGAAAAAAACCGTAAATATAGATTGGTCGGATTGTGGTCCAATTACTTTAGTAGTCGTGCAGCCGACTTCTTTTTGTAATCTCAATTGTGATTACTGTTATTTACCCGATCGCCATTTAAAAAATACCTTATCCTTAGATTTAATCGAGCCGATTTTTCAGAGGGTTTTTAGTAGTCGTTTTCTCCAAGATAATTTTACCATTTGCTGGCACGCAGGCGAACCCTTAGCAGTTCCCATCAGTTTTTATGAAAGTGCCTTTGCTAAAATTGCAGAAGTTAGCGAGAAATATAATCAGCAGGGTTATTGTTTTCGTCATTCGGTACAAACTAACGCCACTTATATTAACGATGCTTGGTGTCAATTATTTAAAAAGCATGATGTTTATGTAGGAGTCAGTCTTGATGGACCGGCTTTCATTCATGATATCCACCGGCAAAATCGTAAGGGAACTGGCAGTCATGCTGCTACTATGCGGGGGATTTCTTTCTTGCAAAAACATGAAATTGATGTTAGTATCATCGCTGTTTTAACAGAAGATTCCCTCGACTATCCCGACGAAATTTTTAACTTTTTCTGGGATCATGGTCTTACCGATGTGGCTTTTAATATGGAAGAAACCGAGGGGATTCATTCGCAATCTTCCTTAGATAAATTAGGGATTGAACAACGTTATCGCCAGTTTATCGCCAGATTTTGGCAGTTAGTCACGGCTAAACAAGGAGAATTTAAGCTGCGGGAATTTGAATCGATCTGTAGTTTGATTTATGCCGATGAACGCTTAGAAAATACCGATATGAATCGACCTTTTATGATTGTCAATTTTGATAATCAAGGTAATTTTTCCACTTTTGATCCGGAATTACTATCGATTAAAACCCAACCCTACGGTGATTTTATCTTTGGTAATGTTTTGAGCGATTCCCTAGAATCTATCTGTGAAACTGAGAAATTTCAAAAAATTTACGCTGATATACGCGGTGGAGTCGATTTATGTCGCCAAAAATGCGATTATTTTGGGGTTTGTGGGGGTGGTGCCGGTAGTAACAAGTATTGGGAAAATGGCACTTTCAACTCCACAGATACTAAAGCCTGTTTATACCGGATTAAGTGTATCACCGATATCGTTCTTGATCGCCTAGAAAATTTATTAGAAGTTTAAAGATTTTTTTAGCTATCAGTAAACAGTTATCAGTTATCAGTTATCAGTTAAGTAGCTGGTTATAATTAAATTAAAAATGGATTTTAGGTTCGATCCCCCCTGCCCCCCTTGATAAGGGGGGTGCCGATCCCCCCTTAGTCCCCCCTTAATCCCCCCTTAATAAGGGGGGCATCTGATAATTTTTAACGCCTACCTACTTATCAGTTATCAGTTCACTGATTATTGTTTACTAATAACCTATGAAAAAACTTAATCTAAATACCATTTTTCCAAAGTAATGGCATGGTATTATTCTTCTTCTAAGGTTAATCCTAACGCCTCTAAGCGTTCCGCTAGTCGATCCGCGCGTTTCTTTTCTTTATCGGCACGTTTCTTTTCTTTATCGGCGCGTTTCTGTTCTTTATCAGCGCGTTTCTTTTCTTGACGCATTTGAGACTCTAACTCAACAGTTGTTAAAAATTTCTCTCCATCGGGACGATACAATTCTAAACTAGATTTATCCCAGATAAAACGCATACCTAAGCGGGGACTTATCCAGTCATTGATGGGGATAATTTCTCTTAAATTTTCTCCCTGTCTTTGCCAACCTTGTAAACGACAGCGTATCGGGTTATATAAATAGTATTCTTCTACACCATAGGTGTCATAAAACTCTAATTTTCGACTCATCTCTGCTTTTGTATTCTTCGGTGATAGAATTTCAAAAACTACTTGAGGAGCGATATTTTCTTCCTGCCATTGACGATAGGAACCCCTCCGTCCTTTGGGACGGCCAAAAGCTACCATCACATCGGGAGCAACCGGTGAAACCAAAGTAGAACGCAGAGGATACCAGAGTAAATCTCCGGCAATAAACACCCTAGGGTCATCGGCAAAGATAATCTCTAAATTCTCCTTAATTTTGACAATCCACTCATATTGTTCGGTATTATCTGCCATCGGTTGACCATCACTATCTGGGAAAAGAAGATCGTCGTCAATATCAAGATAACTAACCATTGTCTTTTATTTTTAATAGATGGTTGTTTTTTGATTGTAGCAAGATAATTATGAATTATGAATTATGAATAGGAATTATGAATTGGGGAGTGGGGGAGATGGGGGAGTGGGGGAGTGGGGAGGAGGGAGAAAAAAGCTGATGGCTGACAAAAGGTCTTAAGCGGCGGTTATATCTAGTAGAGTCTATATTTATCAAAAAGTTAATTGACTAGAATCTATAAAAGCGTTAGGATTGATGGTGACAAATAGTTATTATTGAGGAGGAGATAAGAACTTGATACAGGCAACCCTGCACCAGTTAAGGGTTTTCGAGGCTACCGCACGACACAGTAGCTTCACCAAGGCGGCCGAGGAGTTATTTATCACTCAACCTACCGTCTCAACCCAAGTCAAACAACTCACAAAAGCTGTGGGTTTACCGCTATTCGAGCAAATTGGCAAACGTTTATTTTTAACCGAAGCGGGTCAGGAATTACTGTTCACCTGTCAAGAGATTTTTAATAAATTGGACAACTTTCAGATGAAAGTGGCCGATATTAAGGGAACTAGACAGGGAAAACTGACTTTAGGCGTAATTACTACCGCTAAATACTTTGTACCGCGATTACTGGGGGCGTTCTGTCAACAGTATCCCGGTATTGACATCGCCCTACAGGTGACTAATCACCAGAAACTGCAAGAGCGAATGTTAAATAACGAGGATGACCTCTATATTCTCAGTCAACCGCCAGAAGAAGTGGAACTTTGTTCTCAGTCTTTTCTGGAAAATCCTCTAGTGGTGGTGGCGCGACGGGATCATCCATTGGTGGGACAGAAAAATCTCCCCCTTGAGTGCCTCAACCATCAACCTTTTATTATGCGCGAATCGGGATCTGGAACCCGCCAAGCGGTACAAAAATTATTTAATCTCCACGATATTAAAGTTAAGGTGCGTTTGGAATTAGGCAGTAACGAGGCCATCAAACAGGCTATTTCTGGCGGTTTGGGACTATCGGTACTATCTAAGCACACTCTCATCTCGGAAGGGGAAAACGGCGAATTGGCCATCCTCGACGTGGAACAGTTTCCGATTCAGCGCAATTGGTACGTTTGTTATCTGGCCGGAAAACAACTTTCCGTGATTGCCGATGCTTTTTTAAAATACCTGCTGGAAGCTAGTCAAGCCATCCCGATTCATGCCCCGTTAAAAAATGGCCACAGCCTATTAGTGACCCATTAAACCTTAAACTTTAATTCAGGATCATTTTTCTTCTTGAGGTGGTTATATGTTCGAGTCCTTCAGCCAGACTATCTGGTTGGTACCTCTTTATGCCTTTGCGGGCGCACTTCTCGCCCTACCCTGGTCTCCCGGTATTATCCGGCAAACTGGCCCGCGACCGGCTGGTTATCTGAACTTGATCATGACCTGCTGGGCTTTTTTGCATAGCCTTTTCGCTTTGCTCGCCGTTTGGGGTCGTCCGCCCCAATCTATAGCATTTAATTGGCTAAATGCCGCAGATTTAAGCATATCTTTAGATGTGCAGATTTCGGTCGTTAATATCGGGGCGTTACTGCTAATTACCGGCTTAAACCTCGCCGCTCAGGTATATGCGATCGCCTATCTAGAAATGGATTGGGGTTGGGCAAGGTTTTATTCTCTCGTCGCCCTCTTTGAAGGGGGTATGTGCGCCCTAGTTATCTGTAATTCGCTATTTTTCAGCTATTGTGTGCTAGAAGTTCTCACCCTCGGCACTTATCTGCTGATTGGTTTCTGGTTCAATCAATCTCTGGTGGTAACGGGGGCGCGGGATGCTTTTCTAACCAAACGGATTGGCGATTTAATCCTGTTGATGGGAGTGGTGGCCCTTTTACCCCTGGCGGGAACTTGGAACTTTGACCAATTGGCAGAATGGGCGGCTACAGCCAATTTAAACCCCAATGTGGCCAATTTACTCTGTTTAGCCCTGATTGCAGGTCCAATGGGCAAATGCGCTCAATTTCCCCTGCATTTATGGCTAGATGAGGCCATGGAAGGACCGATGCCCGCGACAATTCTGCGGAATACCGTCGTCGTTTCCACTGGCGCTTGGTTATTGGTGAAATTAGAGCCAGTGCTACAATTATCGCCCTTAACCTTACAGGTGATGATCATTGTTGGCTCTGTTACTGCCATCGGTGCGGGGTTAATTGCGATCGCCCAGATCGATGTCAAGCGATCCCTTTCCTATTCCGTCAGTGCCTACATGGGACTGATTTTTATCGCTGTGGCCACTGGACAAACGGAAACCGCTTTAGTGTTACTCTTTACATACGCGATCGCTATGTCCCTGTTAGTCATGGTGGTGGGTAACATCATTTGGAATAATATCAGCCAAGATTTAAGCCAATACGGCGGTTTATGGTCTCGTCGTCCCGTTTCTGGCATTTGTTATCTCGTCGGTGCCGCTAGTTTAGTCGCACTGCCTCCCTTTGGTGGTTTTTGGTCATTGGCCCGCATGGGCGATCGCCTCGCAGAAATCAGTGGTTTACTGTTATTAGTGCTATTGTTGGTCAATGCCTTAACTGCCTTTAGTGTCACTAGAGAATTTTGCGTTTTCTTTGGCGGTAAAATCAAACCAATGACCCTGCGCTCTCCGGAAGCTCTTTGGCCCTTAGTTATCCCCATGACTGTGACCATGGGTTTCGCCCTTCATCTGCCGATTTTATTAGCGCAATGGCATTTATTACCAAGTAACTTAAATCTGGGAGTTGCTTTTCTCTTGGTGCTTTCCACTGCTGGGGGCGTAATTCCGGCAGCATATATTTATCTGAATGAAAATATCTCCAAACCGATCGTTTTTCAACCCAAAGCCCTTCAAGATTTCTTTGCCAACGACCTTTATACAGCCCAATTGTATAAAGTCACGATCGTTTTTGTCGTCGGATTAATCTCGCAAATTATTAACTGGATCGATACCTTTCTGGTGGATGGCATTGTTAATCTGGTGGGATTAGCCACGGTTTTTGGTGGTCAGAGTTTGAAATATAACGTTTCTGGCCAGACCCAATTTTACTTTCTGTCGATTATTTTGGGGGTGGCTTTGATCGGTATTATCATCTGCTGGCCCCTACTATCACAAATTTCTCTAGTTTTCAGTTAAAGATTTGATAACTTAGGCTTTTCTTTAGCATCCCCGGCCCTGACAATAGGATTTGTCCTGATTAATGGAAACAATTACCTATGTTCAACACCTCTCGTCGCCAATTAATCCGTTATGGGGGTGGTTTTTTGGGAACCAGTCTAGCCGCTACTATTTTAGGCTCGCAACTGTCCCAAACTAACGCCCAAACTGCTGTTAATTCTGAGCCATGGCTGACTGCTCAAAATAAAGGATTGAACCCAGACCAGGCCTTAACTATGCTCATGGAAGGCAATCAACGTTTCTGGGAACGAAGACAAAAAAGTCCTAACCGCGATCAAGCGCGACTCACAGAAGTGGCCGAAAGTCAAGCCCCTTTTGCGGCAATTTTGGGCTGTGCCGATTCTCGCGTACCAGCAGAAATCGTTTTTGATCGCGGATTAGGGGATCTATTTGTTTGTCGGGTAGCGGGAAATTTAGCCACTTCCGAAGAAATTGGTAGCCTCGAATTCGGCACGTTGGTGTTAGGAGCCAAGGTAATTGTTGTCCTTGGTCATTCTCGTTGTGGAGCGGTAAAAGCCACCATTGAAGGCGGTCGTTTCCCCGGACAAATCGGTCGTTTAATCGATGGCCTACAGGTGGGAGTTGATCGGGCCGAAAAACAACCCGGTTCCAACAAACTTGAGCGAGCCATTAAATCCAATGTTATCTATCAAGTAGAGAAATTAGGCAAGTCCCCAGTCATGGGTGATTTAGTAGATAAAAAACAATTAAAAATTGTTGGAGCCTACTACGATCTCGATACCGGCAAAGTGAGCTTAATTTAGTCAATTCTAGATTAGTCATCGTGTCGGTTGGCTAATCCTTTTCTCATCCCAGTCATTATAAATTTGATCGATTCCAATATGCTCAGTACCCTGCTTTGGTTGCCAATAATTGGAGCAATTATCGTCGGTCTTTTCCCCGATAAATTTGCCCCAGCAAAATTACGTCAAATTACCCTCTTTTTTGTTGCCGCCGTCCTCTTTTGGTCTTTATATCTGCTGACCCAATATAACTTAACCAGTAATGGCTTTCAATTTTCTGAATACCGCGAATGGGCAAAACCAATCGGTTTAAGTTATAACCTCGGAGTCGATGGTTTGTCCTTACCGTTAATTATTTTAAACTGTTTCTTGACAGGAATAGCTATCTATAGTACCGAAGAAAAAGTAGAGCGTCCCCGACTTTATTACATCCTAATCCTCCTGATTAACGCCGGGGTTTCTGGGGCATTAATGGCCAAAAACCTGCTGCTGTTCATCGTTTTCTATGAACTAGAATTAATCCCCTTTTATCTGATGATTGCTATCTGGGGAGGCGAAAAACGTGGCTATGCTTCGATTAAATTCCTTCTCTACACTGCTGTCTCTGGGTTATTAGTCCTAGCGGCATTTTTAGGCATAGGTTTCCTCAACGGTGGTACTTTTGACTATTCCTCCCTCTCCACCGCCGATTTCTCCCAAAAAACCCAATTACTGCTCTTAACTCTGCTGTTAGTGGGATTTGGTATCAAAATCCCCCTCGTACCTCTCCATACTTGGCTACCGGATGCCTATACGGAAGCTTCCCCCGCTACAGCAATTTTATTAGGTGGTATCCTCGCTAAACTCGGTACTTATGGCTTAGTTCGCTTTGGTCTGCAATTATTCCCGGAAACTTGGTCTTTAATCGCCCCCGGACTGGCAATTGTCGGCGTTATTAGCGTTATTTACGGGGCATTGAGCGCTATTGCCCAAAAAGACATTAAACGCATGGTGGCCTACAGTTCGATCGGTCACATGGGCTATATACTGGTAGCAGCCGCCGCCGGCACGGGTTTAAGCGTCCTTGGTGCCGTCGCGCAAATGATTAGCCACGGTCTTATTCTCGCCCTCTTATTCTATCTGGTGGGCATCGTCGAACGCAAAGCCGGAACCAGAGATTTAGACGTTTTAAACGGTTTAATGAACCCAATTCGCGGTTTACCCTTGGTTAGCGCCCTATTAATTCTCGCCGGTATGGCCAGCGCTGGTATCCCCGGATTAGTGGGATTTGTGGCGGAATTTATCGTTTTTCAGGGTAGTTTCGCCCGTTTTCCCGTGCAGACGGTTCTCTGTATCATCGCTTCCGGTTTAACGGCGGTTTACTTTGTTATCCTGCTTAATCGCACCTGTTTTGGTAAATTGGATAATAAACTTGCCTACTATCCCAAAGTCCTGAAATCGGAAACTATCCCCGCTTTTGTCCTAATGGTATTAATCGTCTTTTTAGGTATTCAACCCAATTATTTAGTCCGTTGGATTGAACCCACCACTAACTCGATGGTTGCCAGCTTATCGGGACAAGCAAAACCTAGTTTTGTCCTCAAAAAATCTCCGCAAAAGTCCTCAAAAACCAACTGGTTTAATCGGGGTAAATATTTGAGTAATAGTTAGGGTTGGCTTAATAAATCTAAAAACCTTGTTGGATAAGACTTTTAGACTTTTTTGACCTCAAAAAGTGCCAGCCGAGAGTGATCGGGGCGAAAATTCCGGGACTTTTTTCCTGAAAATTAGGTAATTGACCGTCTGAAAATGGGTAAAACCCTACACCCCACACCCCACACCCCACACCCTGCCCCCACGAAAAACTTTTTCAGCAGACCCTAGTTAGTTATCCCTTGCTGTTTCCGAATTATTGTAACCGCTGCTAATTACTTTACCTAAAACTATGACTGGGACATTAATCAAAGCCAAAATTCCCCCTTCTACTCACGAATTCGCCGACATTATCCACCGGTTAGAAGCGGGTGGCTCCATGTTGCCGGATACTCCCGAAAACCTGATGCAAATTATCGGCATTTATAAAGCTTATGCTGTGCCGATGGATTTTTATTGGCGAGATCTGCTCTATATTGCCGAACGAGTTTTCCTCGATCCTTTGCCCTTTTTTAAATATTTTCTACCCCAAGAATACCTAGACCTACAAAATCATTACGCTGGCGATAATGCCGATTTACGCATCTGGCGCGGTACGGGTTCCGCTCACCCTGAATTGTTAGAATTCATGGATAAAGGTAAAACCAGAAAAATGCCCAGATTAATCCATCACCTCTGGCATGACCGTATTAATATGGAATTTGCTGAAGCCTGTATGCAAGCCATGTTATGGCATGGCCGCGATATGGGTTGGGGTTTATTTGATGCCTATCTCGATTCAGAAGAATATCGCCAAAATGCCGACCGCGCTATTAAGGCCTATTTCAAGAAAAATCCCGTCATGATGAAACTTTATGACCTGTTCCCCGATATGTTTTTGGAACAGGTGCGGATGATGTCCTACTACTCCAATTTAGGACTATTCTGGGAAGTGATGGCCCCAGTATTTTTCGAGATGTCTGATATCTACGATGAAGGCGGCTTTAAAGGTGTTCCCGATGCCATGAATTTCCTCGTTAATGGCATTTTTGCCATCGCCGGCCGGCCAATTTATCATCATGTTTATATTGATGGTCAATGCTACGAAATTATCCCCAAATCAAAGGCTTTTACTTGGCTTTATGAAGCAGCTTTACCCTATGTAGAAGCGGTCTTTTATCGTACTGCTCCCTTCCGGGGTACAAAGTCTTATAATGCCCAAGCAAAACAGGTTCCTGACGAACAAAAAGACTTTCACTATGGCATTCTTTATGCGGATGTTTTCCCCGTGGGTACTGCGGGAATTCCTCCCACTTTGTTAATGGATGATATGTATCATTTTTTACCCCAATATCTGATCGATTACTATCAGCAAAACTGCCGGGGGGAAGACGATATTTTGATTCAATTGGGTATTAGTTTCCAGCGCTCGATGTATAATGTTACTTCAGCAGTTATTCAAGCTCTACGCACTGCTTTACTTTATCCCCTCGACGATCCTAATCCCAAACATTTACTTAAAAATCGTCAATTCTTTGAGGCACAAATGGACAGATTTAAACGTCCCGAAGCGCGTCTTAGAGATATCCAAAGTCCTAATTATCGTTAAGGTTTTTGGGTTATTTTTCTGGTGGGTTTATCGCCCACCTTTTTTGATTATGATATAACCGACACCCAATGTCATACTAATACTAAATCCCTTGAGTAACCCACAGAAAACGGGTTTTTCCGAGAAACTGGTTTTCTACTCGAGGGAATAAATAATCAGTATTTAATAGCCAGATTTAGTATTAAGTACCTAAGCAAAATTAATTACACATTTCGATAAAGCTTTTGCTTCTTGCCTTCGTTAAAACCACCCACTTAATAGGATAGTTACAGAACGTAAAAATTGGCTAATTCAGGAGTTATTATTATGCTAGACCAAATGATGAAGATGTTAGAAGGGCAACAAATAGGCCCCTATCGTCTTAATAAATTTCTCGGTGCGGGTGGTTTTGGTGGTGTATTTCATGCTAGTGAAATGGTCAGAAATACATCGGTCAAAGAAGTTGCCATTAAAGTTATCCCCGAAAGTAGCGATGATAAATTAATTGAATTAACAAATTCCAGAAAGTTAGAACATCCTAATTTAATTAAGAGTTATGCGGTGGGGGAATTTACTTTTCTCAATACAGAGATGCTTTATTTAGTGATGGAATTGGCACAGGGTAGCCTAGAAAATCACATTGCCAAAGCCAGTTTGTCAGCGGATGAGATTACAAATATTACTGCTCAAGTCGCCCAGGGCTTAAATTATCTTCATCGACAAAATAAAGTCCATCGAGATTTAAAACCGGGTAATATCCTCAAGGTTAATCAACAATACAAGTTAGCAGATTTTGGCTTAATTAGAACTTTAAATAATAAAAGTCACACTCAAACCGTCCACAATACTGGTACAATTATTTATATGCCTCCCGAAGCCTTTAGGGGTGATATTTCCTCAGCTTGGGATCTGTGGTCATTAGGTATTATGTTAATCCAAATGACCACTAATCAACTTCCCTATAAGTTTAATAATGACAATAATCAATTAATGGTAAAGGTGATAAATTGTGAGCTACAAATCCCCAGTTTACCGAAAGAGTTTAAACCGATTATTGAAGGGTGTTTGCAAAAAGATAGAAGACAAAGATGGACAGCACAACAGGTTTTAAATGCCTTACAAGCAGTCAAAAAGCCTGTTTCACCAATACCCCTAATTGCTTCACCTACTCCATTTACCGAAAAAATATCCAACGGAGTCACACTAGAGGTAGAAAACGGGTTTCTCCGAGAAACTCGTTTTCTGTGGGTTACTCAACGGATTTAGGATAATATTGGTGCGTTACGTCGCCTATGTAATTAATGTAAATTAAATAATATTGTGGCGCTCCTAACGCACCCTACCTACTCAGATGAACAGTTTCGACGATTACAACAGCATAGCGTCCTGTAGGGGCGAACCATTCGAACAATAACCTATCGGTGAAACCGGAGATTTTCTATCCGAATGCTTCACCCGTACTTTTTGCAGCAAACCCTAAATAGGGTTTGCTGAATAAATCTAAAAACCTTGTTGGGTAAGACTTTTAGACTTTTTGTCAATCAAAAAGTACCAGGTATGGGAGTGATCAGGGGGAAAATCCCTGGACTTTTTCCCTAAAAATTAGGTAATTGGCCACCTCAAAACCGGTA
>NZ_JADBUZ010000209.1:0-9418 GCF_020245305.1 Microcystis sp. M20BS1
CTTTCAAGACTCGGTTAACAATTTGTAATATTCCTTGTTGACACCCTTACAAAACAAAGAAAAAACTGAAATCAAGTCAGGATAAGGGTTGGAGTGCTTACTGCAAAAATTGTTAAGAAAGATCCCTATAAGGGATAGCTTGATAAGGGGGGTGCCGATAGGTGGAGGGATCCCCCCTGCCCCCTTGATAAGGGGGGTATCTGACAACTTTTAACACCTACCTACTTAGCTTTTCCCGGATCGGCTTTTAGCATTGGTTTTGGCAAAGATAACTGCTATAATCAGGCTAATTAGTAGGAAAACTCTCTATCTCTACATTTTTGCATAGTTTACACCACAAGTCCGGGCATGAAAACCGACAGTATTTTTTATGATCTTTTTCAATCTTATCCGTCAATTTTCTTTGAATTAATCAACCTTTCTCCCAGAGAAGCAGAGAATTACCGCTTTGATTCCGTCGAAATCAAGCAACTAGCTTTTCGTATTGATGGCGTATTTTTGCCCAATATTACCAATCCTAGCATTCCTATTTATTTCTGCGAGGTGCAATTTCAAGATGATCAGAATTTTTATGGCCGTTTCTTTGCTGAAATCTTCCTATATCTCAGTAAAACTGCTTTTAACAATGATTGGCGCGGGGTGGTCATTTATCCCCATCGTCGGGTAGAATCAGATAAGATTGTACGTTATCAAGACTTATTGACATCTGGGAGAGTGACGCGAATCTATTTAGATGAACTAGATGATATTAATCAAGATTCCCTGGGTATTGCCACCATAAAATTAATTATTGCTAAAGAAAATCAAGCAGTGGCAACAGCCAAACAACTTATTACACGAGTGCGAACTGAATTTACCCAACCGCAAAACCTCCTACAATTAATAGAAACGATCCTTATCTATAAATTACCACGTCTAAGTCGCCGGGAGATAGAAGCCATGTTTAGTTTAGATGAACTGAAACAAACCCGTTATTTTCAAGACGTTCGAGAAGAAGGTAAACTGGAAGGTAAACTGGAAGGTAAATTGGAAGGTAAACTAGAATCTGTGCCGCGTTTATTGGCTTTAGGTTTAACGGTAGAACAAATTGCTCAAGCCTTGGACTTAACTGTAGAAAAAGTGCGAGAAATACCAGAAACCCATTAAGCTAATCTAGCAGTAAGCTATGACAGCGTTTCTGATCAAGATAAAGTGTAACCTAATTTGCTATCGACCAGCGACTCGCCAAAATAAAAACTTCCTACCTCACCTATGACTAGCACTCCTTCAGCTTCTTTAAAATTAAAAAAAACAAAAATTACCGACACAAATATCACTCTCTCCCATGGCAGTGGTGGCAGCGCAATGCGGGATTTAATTAATGAGATATTTGTTAATAATTTTGATAATAACCTACTGGCAACCCTTGAAGATCAAGCCCGATTTGAAATTAAAGATTTGGCTAAAATAGGCGATCGCTTGGCATTTACCACCGATTCCTATGTGGTTTCTCCCCTATTCTTTCCCGGGGGTGATATTGGCAGTTTAGCAGTCAATGGAACCGTTAATGATTTGGCTGTCGGTGGGGCAATTCCTCTCTATCTCAGTTGTAGTTTTATCCTCGAAGAAGGTTTATCTATCGACACCCTAAAAACCATCGTTACCAACATGAAAATAGCCGCCGAAAAAGCAGCGGTAAAAATCGTCACCGGTGATACAAAAGTCGTTTCCAGGGGACAAGCAGATCAAATATTTATTAACACCTCTGGAGTGGGAGTAATTCCAGCCGGAATCAATTCCGGGGCGAATAATTTACAAGTTGGCGATCGCATTTTGCTGAACGGTTTTCTGGGGGATCACGGCGCCGCCATTCTGATTGCCAGGGGCGAATTAGACCTACAATGCACAATCGAAAGCGATTGTCAAGCCCTGAATTCTTTAATTTCTGCAATTCTGGCCGTTTGCCCACAAGTTAAAGCGATGCGGGATGCCACTAGAGGCGGATTAGCCACGGTTTTAAACGAATTTGCCCAAAGTTCAGGGGTGGGAATAGAGGTGCAGGAAACGGCGATCCCCATCCGGGAAGAAGTGCGAGGAATGTGCGAATTATTGGGCTTAGAACCGCTTTATCTGGCAAACGAGGGCAAATTAGTCCTTGTCGTGCCTCCGGAGGCAGAAAATCGCGTTTTAGCAGTGATGCGTTCCCATCCTGACGGTAAAAATGCCGCTTGTATCGGGGAAGTCGTCGCTTCTCCCCCCAATTTAGTTTACTTAAAAACCGCTTTCGGCACTAAAAGGATTCTCGATATGTTAGTCGGTGAACAATTACCGAGAATATGTTAATTAGACAGGAGACAGTTTTAAAGGAAAAAGTGAAAACTAAAAAAACAGATAGTTGGAGTTTTGGGGTTTTGGGGTTTTGGGGTTTTAGTTGAAATTTCCCTGTTCCCTGTTCCCTGATAACTGATAACTGATAACTGATAACTGAAAATGCACGAACTAGGAATCACCCAAAATATTATCGAACTTGCTTTAGAACATTCCCGAGGAATGAAAGTTAAGCGCGTGGTGTTAGAGATTGGTAAACTAACGGCAATTATGCCAGAATCGATCGCTTTTTGTTTTGATACCTGTTGTCAAGGTACTAATATAGAGGGGGCAATGTTAGAGATTCTGGAAATTTCCGGTTTAGGACAGTGCCAAGATTGCGGAAATGAGCTAGAACTAGAATATCCCTACGGAATCTGCGATCGATGTGGTAGTCGCAATATAATCATTTTACAGGGTCAAGAATTAAATCTTAAATCGTTGGAGACAGAATCCTTATGTGTGTAACCTGTGGTTGTTCTGATAACTCGGAAGTAACGGTAACTAATCCGCAAACGGGAACCCATGAACATATTTTAGCCGATGGTACTGTTATTAGTCATAGCCATCACGCTCACGATCATGCTCACGATCACGCTCACGATCATGAGCATCCCCATCATCCTGCGGAAATTCACGCTCAAATTCATGGTAATATTCTCCAAGTTGAGCAAAATCTGCTGGCAAAAAATAATCTGTTAGCGGCACAAAATCGTGGTTGGTTGAAGGGTAGAAAAACTGTTGCTCTTAATCTGGTTTCTTCCCCCGGTTCGGGAAAAACTACCCTGTTAACTCGCACAATTGCCGATTTAAAAACCGCTATTCCTATCAGTGTGATTGAGGGAGATCAAGCTACAGCTAATGATGCTCAAAAAATTAGTGAAACCGGTTGTCAGGTTATCCAAATTAACACCGGAACAGGTTGTCATTTAGAAGCATCAATGGTAGAGAGAGGATTAATCGAACTCGATCCACCGATGAATTCTTTAGTCATGATCGAAAATGTCGGTAATCTAGTTTGTCCTGCTTTATTTGATTTAGGAGAAAATGCCAAAGTCGTCATTCTTTCCGTCACCGAAGGGGAAGATAAACCGATTAAATATCCCTATATGTTCCACGCTTCTCAAGTCATGATCTTGACAAAAATAGACCTACTGCCCTATGTTAATTTTAACCTCGATCGCTGTTTAGATTACGCCTATCAGGTTAATCCCAATCTGAAAGTTTTTCAAGTTTCCGCTACCACAGGAGAAGGTTTAGATGCTTGGTACGGTTGGTTAAAATCGCTGGTTTAAGTTAAGTAGTAACACACCCAAAAAGTTCAGTCTAACCGAAAGAAAAATGACTCTAGCACTTGATGACAATATTTATAATCAACTGTTGACTAAATTTCAACCCAAGATTATTGAAAATGAAGAAGAATATGAGCAAGTGCGTCATCTTCTCCTTAATCTAATTAGTAAACAGGATCGACTACCAGAAGAAACCGCGATGGTTAAATTAATGGCGACAATTATTAAGGATTTTGATGCCAAACAACCTCAACCCGAACCAGCTTCACCCCAGGAAGTATTATTACACTTAATGTCAGCTAACAACAGGAAACAAGCTGATTTAGTTGGTAAAATTGGTTCTAAGGGTGTGGTTTCAGAAATTGTTAATGGCAAGCGATCGATTAGTAAAGCTCAAGGTAAAATTTTAGGAGAGATTTTCAATGTTTACCCCGGTGTATTCATTTAATTATCTATTAGTTGTTAATGAAAACAACCGTCATTGTTCCCCCGATTAAATGTCAAGGTATCAAAACTAAACTGGTATCATCGACCAAAAGTTTAGCGGATCAGCAAAACTTTGATCGCTGGATAGAACCCTTTTGTGGTCTGGGGTTAGTAGCTTTTAATTTACAACCCAAAAAGGCCTTATACTAAATCTAGTTATTAAAAGCTGATTATCTATTGCCTGTCCTGATGTGTAGCCTATACTCAACGGATTTAGTATTATTTGCATAAGACTCCTGAGGGTGTGTAGGTACATGATGCGAAGCTACCAGCAGCCGTGTGCATTCATGACCCTACACCTATTAGGACCTTCGTCAGGTGCTAACAATAAGGCTGACTTTTAGGCAAAAACGCGAGCATCCCGAGGACGAACATAAACTTGCTCCCCGACCTTGAGGTGCAGTTGAGCCAGTTGTTCTCGATTCAGATGGGCAATCAGAAGAGAGCGATCCGGTAGAATTAATTCCACATCGATGGCCCAACCCAGATGGATAATGCGCTCGACTTTTGCCTCAATGCTAGACCCATTGGGAGAAGAGAGAATTTCCAGGTCGTGGGGACGAATAAAAATCTTGACTCCGTTAGTACCCCCCCCAAGCTGCTCGAACAGTGCAGCCGAGGTTGGTGGTACAACATTCACCCGGCCGATAAAACTCATCACAAAAGCAGAGGCAGGATGATCGTACACTCGATCGGGAGTTCCCACCTGTTCGATTTTACCCTCATTGAAAATTACGATCTCGTCGGCCACTTCCATGGCTTCCTCTTGGTCGTGGGTGACGAAAACACTGGTGACATGGACTTCCTCGTGTAACTGTCGCAACCAAATCCGGAGCTCTTTTCTAACTTTGGCATCCAGGGCCCCAAAAGGCTCATCTAATAATAATACTTCCGGTTCCACCGCTAAGGCCCGGGCCAGGGCAACCCGTTGACGTTGACCCCCGGATAGTTGGGACGGATAGCGATCGCCTAATCCCTGCAATTGAATTAAACTCAAGAGATTGTCCACTCGTTTTTGAATGTAGTTCGGGGTAGCTTTGCGAATATTTAAACCGAAAGCGATATTCTGACGCACCGTCAGGTGTTTAAAAAGCGCATAATGCTGAAAAACAAAGCCAATATTCCTTTTTCTGACGTTTAAATGGGTTGTGTCTTTGCCGTTGATGATAATTTTGCCTGTGTCGGGGGGTTCTAATCCTGCGATCGCTCTCAGGAGAGTAGTTTTTCCTGAACCAGACGGCCCCAGCAGTGCCACCAGACGATTCGATTTGATCTCTAGATTGATGTTGTCTAAAGCGGTAAAGGTGCCGAATTTTTTCGATACTTGCTCGATGATGATACTCACGGTGGCTAATCCTCTGGCAAAAAATGTATAGGGTTTGACCGTATTTTAACCATGATTTAATCGCAGTCGTATTAAAATACAATTACATTTTACAAGATAGCAAGAAAATTAAGTTTCGATTCGGGAGATTACTGGTTATAAACGGAGACTAAAAAGATTAAACAGCGATAAAAGCTTACTATTACTCTTTTTTACTTTTTTAAAGGCTTAATTAACTAATTTTGTCCATTAACGACCAGAAACGCACTAGAGAAGAGAGACGACTGAGGCAAAAATGGACTATTCTTTATTGGCAATATTTAGCTTTTTTATCGGAATTATCGTGGGATTAACGGGAATTGGTGGTTCATCCTTGATTACACCCCTATTGATCTTTGTATTTCAGGTTCCCGCTACCACCGCAGTGGGTTCCGATGTGGTGGCGGCCGGGTTGATGAAAGTGGTCGGCACCGTTCGTCACTGGCAACAGCAGACGATCGAGTTAGAGGTGGTAAAATGGCTGGTAATTGGCAGTGTACCGGGTTCTCTGTTAGGATTAGTCGGTTTTCGCTATTTTCAGCAGAATAGCTCCCTCAATCTCGATCAATGGTTGCCCCATATCATCGGTCTTGTCTTGATGATCGTAACTGTCCTAGCGGCCCTAGAACTACTAATCTCCTTGTTTTTTCCCGATTTGTCCCCTTGGTCCTGGCCAAAATTAGATTTAACCACTCGCTCCGGTCAGATAAAAACAACGATATTAGGGGCAGTTTTAGGCTATTTGGTCGGTTTAACCAGTATTTCCAGTGGTTCCTTGTTTGCATTGGTCTTGATGACCTTTTTTCAGCTTGATTCTCGCAAATTAGTCGGTACAGATCTATCGCAAGCGTCCATCCTCTTAACCTGTACTTCCATCGGTCATCTGGGATTAGGAACGGTAGATTGGAATCTGGTACTTCCCATCTGGTTAGGTGGGATACCGGGGGTGGTAGTGGGAGCAAGATTATCGGAATATTTGCCCAAAAATGCCCTAAAAATACTGCTTTATACGGTTCTAGTCACGGTCAGTTGGCGCTTACTCCAACCCACCTAATCCCCAGAGTTTACTCGAAAGTCATCATACTACCGATCAACAGATCGGGACTGGTGGCGACAAAATAGATAATTCCCGCACCGAGAATGACGATCGCTAAACTAAATAGTACCACCCATCGATCGGCTGGTTCGTAGGTATCTTCATCTATATCTCGTCTGACTGTAAAATAATGGGCTGTGGTCAAAAATACGGTCAATAAACCCACTAAAGCAAACATTAAGCCTAATTTCCAGCCATAACCGGGCCGGGGAACCAGAGGAGGATGAAAGGCCCGTAAACGCAGGATAACCATACCAAAACCCATTAATGCGATCGCCGTTCGCATCCAAGACAGATAGGTGCGTTCATTGGCCAGATGATCGCGGACTCGATTGGGATTGACTTTTTTCGGTTTAATGCTGGTCTTGCTTTCCGTCACTGGTGATTTGAGAAAAAATAACATGATCGAGATGACTGGGGGTCCGTTTCAAGGGGAGCACTTGAGAAGATGATGTTATTCTATGGCACTTGAGTTATAGATGGTATGGAAAAAATCTAAAATCTCTTTTTAAATGTATTTGTATTGAATCAAAAATTAAATAGGGGTTGCTGAATAAATCTAAAAACATTGTTCGATAAGACTTTTAGACCTTTTTGAAATCCAAAAGTACCGGACATTGGAGGGATCGGGGGGAAAATTCCTGGACTTTTTACCTGAAAATGGGTAAAACCCTGCACCCTACACCCTACACCCTACACCCTACACCCTGCCCCCAGGAAAAACCTTTTGCCGCAAACCCTAAATAGATTCTGCTTGCTGCTGGAAAAGCTCCCATCCATAGCTTAAGGATAGGGCCAAGAAAGCGAGGGGAAGACTTTCCTTGACTATAAATACACCCAAACCGATCAACACACAGGGGACAAAGTGGCTGCCGTGACTGGTAATTAAATTAGCGATCGCCGGTAATTTAGTCAACTGATGAGCAGTAAAACACCAAACACCCACCAAGATGAGAAAAACGCTGACGATAGTGACTAAATTTGGCCAGGTATTACTAGCGAACAGCGGCAGATAAATGCCGATATTATCACTACCATTGGCGATGGTAATTGCCGCCACAGCGCCGGTTTGAGGGGAAAACCAGGCCGCCAAAGGAGAAGAAGGTGCTGATTCTACAGTCACCTCCAGAGGATTATCCGTCTCGGTTTCCTCTCGCTGCCAGAGACTCCGAATCCCGAAAATCACAGGCAACAGACCGAGAAAACGAATCCACTGAGCCGGAATTAAGAAACTCCCGAAAAAGCCAGTTAAACTCGCCAAAATTAGCAGGATAAAGCCTAAATACTGACCGATAACGATATGACGACGGCGAAAAAGTTTATTGACCTGGGTAAAAAGAATCGTCAAAATCAGGATGTCATCGAGATTGGTGGCAATAAAGGCCGCTATTGCTGTGGATATGGCAGTAATCATGGTAGTCATAGGATTTTTTTCTTAATCGGCTCTTCTGGTCTCGATCGCCCTACTTCCACTCTAGAAAGAGCTATTAATAAAATCAAATATTCTTTCTTGTTGATTTAATAAATTAAAATGATGGAAAGACCAATAGAGACGGAAAAACTCCTTGCCATGGCCAGAATGACCCTAGATCAACTGGAAATCTTTCTCGCGACTGCTGAACATCTCCACTTCACCAAAGCAGCAGAAGCTTTATATATCACCCAACCGGCCGTCAGTGCCGCCATTGCCTCCCTAGAAAGTGAATACGGGGTGAAATTATTCCATCGCGTCGGTCGTCATATCGAGATCACGGAAACAGGACGTTTACTGCAATTAGAAGCGCAACGCATTCTTACCCAGGTAACTTTGACAGAAAGGGGATTGGCGGAATTTAACGACTTGCAACGGGGAGAACTACAATTAGGATCGAGTTTGACTATTGGTAACTATTGGCTGCCGGCAAAAATTAGCGATTTTCAGGAGCGCTATCCGGCAATTAAGATCAACTGCACCCTAGCTAATACGGAAGAAATCTGTCTGGGTACGGCTAACGGACGTTTTGACCTAGCATTAATCGAGGGAGAAGTCAAGAGTGATTTAACAAATTGTTTAGAACAGGAGATCGTCGGCAGCGATCGCCTATTAATTATTGTCGGACGTTCTCATCCCTGGTATAAAAGAGAAGCGATCGAATTGCCGGAATTAGTGGAAACCCCTTGGGTAATGCGAGAATCGGGATCGGGAACTCAACAAAGATTCGAGGAAGCGCTACGGAATTGGGGTATCGATTTACGCACATTAAAGGTGACTTTGCTGTTAAATACTGGAGAAATGGTGAAAGCGATTATCGAGAATAGTTCGGCAGCTGCCGGCATTTCCGAATTGATGGTTCAAAAGGAATTACAATTAGGCACATTGCGATCAATTCGAGTCATCGATACTTCCGGTTTATCCCCTCGCTATCTCGAATTTACGCGCCCTTTTTTAAAAATAAAACACCGTCAGCGCTTTCAACCCCGGGTCTGTCAAGTTTTCGAGCAGATGTTGTGATCTGATAGAAGTCACCAAAAATTAACCTGAGCAAAAATCAAGCTATGTAGGGGAAATTATTTTTTGTTAAAAAAGAGAGATTATAAGTAAGTAGTTATAATTAAATTGAAGATAGATTTTGCCTCTGATCCCCCCTTAGTCCCCCGTTAATAAGCTATCCATTAGTCAGATCTTTCTTAACAAAAAGAGAAGAAACTTAAAAAAAGGGGAAACGATTGATAGGTATAGTTTTGAAAGAAGGAATTAAGGTGGAGGTGAGCAAAAAAATGGAGAAATGGGCAGCCCAAGAATTACAGTAGGCAGACCTAGGGGACACCAGAAGAAAGAAAAGGTTAATCAGTATC